>CAINOC010000075.1 GCA_903851385.1 uncultured Chlorobiaceae bacterium
GAAGACACCGAAGAGTTGACCGTCCAGATCGTTACGGTCGGTAATCACAACAATGGTTGGATTCTCCATGGCAGCTTCGCGCATGACACGCGCGGCAAAGCAGACCATCGTGATGCTCTTGCCCGACCCCTGGGTATGCCATACAACCCCGCCCTTATGGTTGCCATTGCTCGCTGAAGCCACAATGACGCGCTCAATAGCCGAACGCACTGCATGGAACTGGTGGTATCCGGCAATCTTTTTTATAAGGGCGCCGTCATCTTCAAACAGGACAAAGTAGCGCAGAAAATCGAGCAGGTAAGTTGGTGACAGGACACCACGAATCAAGGTTTCAAGTTCACTGAACTGGCCGAGTGGGTCGAGGGTGAGGCCATCAATGGTTCGCCAGGCCATAAAGCGTTCAACATTGGCAGAGAGTGAACCCATAAGGGCCTCGGTGCCGTCTGAAATCACCAGAATTTCGTTGTACTGAAAAACATCCGGAATCTGTTCTTTATAGGTCTCTATCTGGTCGAATGCCTTCCAGATGTCCGCTTTTTCGTCAGCCGGATTCTTCAACTCCAGCAACACAATCGGCAGGCCATTGACAAAGAGCACAATGTCAGGGCGGCGAGTCTGCTTTAGCCCCTTAATCGAGTACTGGTTTACCGCCAGCCACTCATTTGTATCCCCATTTCCATCCCCAAAATCGATCAATCGAACAAAGTCGCCACGAGTTTCACCATCTTTTTGATACTCGACCGGCACACCATTAACCAGCAACTGATGAAACCGCCTGTTGGCCGCAAGCAGCACCGGTGTATCAAGATTCAGCACCTGATGCAAAGCTTCCTCGCAAGCGACGAAAGGGACCAAAGGGTTAAGGCGGTTTATCGCTTCACGCAGGCAATCAACCAGTACAACCTCCGTATACCTGTTCCGCTCCGGTGTAGGCCCGTCAGGCGCAATATCAAGCCCAGAGCGGTGAATGTACCCCACGTCACCAAGCCAGCCCAAAGCCTCCCGTTCAAGTTGATCTTCAGTCATTTCAGAACCTCCCAATGGCCGCCTTTTGCTGCACCGATTCGACGTAACCGGCCATCCTTTTGCAGCTTTTGCAGATTGCGTTCAATTGAACGGGTTGAAATGCCAATCATGTGAGCGAGTTCCGGAATAGTCATAAAGCAGTTTTTATTGAGTGCATCAATAATTTTCCCCGACGTTTTCACCGACGTTTTTATGAGAACTTCCGTCATGGCATCATGCAATGCCTGCAGCATAAATTCAATAAACGGGGTGGCACTTGCTATCCTGTCCGCCTCAGCGAGTGCCTCGTAATAGGCCGTTTGCCGCATCCTGATAACCGTTTCAACCGGCAGATAAGCCAGTATCGGCTCCCACTTGCTCAGGATGAGCGTTTGCCACAACCGACCCATGCGGCCGTTGCCATCCGCAAAAGGGTGTATGAATTCAAACTCGTAATGGAAGACAGAGCTGGCAATCAAAGGATGCACCGGAGCCGATGCAAGCCACTCCAGCAGATCAGCCATAAGTCCTGACAGCATTTTGGCAGGCGGAGCCATGTGCACCAATCCCTTGTCGCTATAAATGCCTACGCCACCCTTGCGGTAATGTCCGGCATCATCAACCAGCCCGGCCATAAGCAAGCCATGCGCAGCCAAAAGATCACTCTGAGAGTGCGGCCACCATTTCGATACCTGTTCATAAGCAGTAAAAGCGTTGCGAACCTCCTGAATTTCACGAGGCAACCCGACAACCGCTTTGCCATCAAGAACATCAGTCACCTGCTCAATGCTCAAGGTGTTATTTTCAATAGCAAGGGAGGCCTGAATAGTACGGATGCGATTATTGCGTCTCAACTGAGGTGTCAGAGCACTGTCATCCGAATAGCTCCAACGGGTTACAAGTTCAACGATATCAGCCACCTGCTGCACAATCTGCGGTGTGATAGTATAGGGTGGCTGATAACTCATACGGTCGCCTCTTCGATGATTGTCTCGGCTTCTGGTATGCGCAATTGTCCTGAGATCAGACGGGGTAGCAAGGTGTCGCGAAGGGTTGTCAAGGTTTGAGCTTTAATTGAATTGGCAATTCTTCGTTCAAGTAATGGTGAGAAATATTCATTAACGCTCTGAATGAAATCAATAGGTGGGACAATCACCTTTGCATCTGTCAAGTGCTTACGTTGAATATGTCCCATTGTAGTCGCCTTGCTTGCTGCGGTTTGTTGAAAACTGAAAAGATGATGTTTCGTCCATAAGTAGTAAAACCACTTGGGATAATCTTTTGAGGTAACTTTAAATAAATGCTGATTTAAAGCACCTTCCCCCCCACACCAAACCACTACGTCTAAGCTACCAGACCATGAAAATAGTATGTCGCCATTTTGAATAATGTATTCAGGCTTGAGATTTCGGTTGGCACGATCTGCTCCGTTAGTATCCCCTTTGTGCAGTTGGGCTATTTTGATAACAGGGAGCCAATTATATTCAGTTGGTGGGAATTTTTGCATAGCCAACCCATTTAAATAATTGGCTATAGTGTCAAGTGATTGGACCATCCACCCTTTCGGCACCAATCCCAGTTCCGACTCCTCAAAGCTGTCAGGGAAAAGCGCAGCGGTATCAGCATCCATACCTTCCGGCTCACGACCTTCCTGTTTGGCGCGCACGGGGTCGAAGTCCACAAACCATGATTTGAACAACGCCTGAGCAATGGCTTCGAGGGTGGTGTTGGTTTCGCGCAGCAATGCAATGCGGTCGACGAGGGCTGTTAATATTGCCGCGATTTCGACTTGTTCCTGATATGCAGGCTGAGGAATACCAACTGACAGAATCTCGGCAGGACTAAGGTTCGGCTGGCCACTCCCAGAGCCCATAGCAAATAAGTGGCTTTCATAGGTTTCTGAGCTTATTACGTAATACAAAAAATCTTTGTGCAGTGACACCTCATCTGTGACAAACTTTCCTACTCGTTGATTCATAACAGGGTGTTGTTTTTTCGTGCACTGTAGCTTGCCAACACGACCAACACTACCTTGCCCGGTCATTGCAATAAGTACATCGCCGTTATCCAGTAAGAACTTTTTCAGTTTTTCCGTAATGAGATCGGGAGATACGCACTGAGAACTAGCAGTAGTAACAAGTCTATCCTGGATGTTTTTGATTTTTATAACTGGCAGCCCTTTTTCGCAGAAATCCTGACTCTTAAACGCATATCCGGAAATGAAATTTGCGCCCAAGCCAATCGGTGTTATGGTAAACTGAGATTCAATTGGCGAACTATAACTCATAACCCAGTTCTCCATACTTCTGTTGGTTGAGTTCCTATAGCTTGGGACCCTTCGAATGAACTGTCTATATTTTTATCGACAAGGGGCGGAGTCATTTTTGCTCATTTATAAGTGTAGAAAAACTAAAATTAACACTACTAAAATGACTATATAATAAATTTTTAAGATTTGAAACTGAGAGGATATAATCTTTTACCTTATCGCAATCTTCAAAAAAGACTTTTAAGTCTTCATATTTATTTGAAACATTTCCCTCACAGTTTCGTAAACTATAATTTACTATTTCCACGTCCCCATTTTCATGATCGATTAATTCAAATGGCTTGTCATGCACTATTGAGTTTCGGTTATTTGATAATTTATCGGCCGTTGATATTATGTCAATAATATTATCATTCCCATCATTAATAATTATAATCTTTTTTGCTAGTTCAGACTTGCAGTTCTTATTGAATTTATCTCCAGAAACAATTTCCTTTGGAAATTCAATAGCTTTTATTGCTAATAGTTTATTAGGTATTATCTCAGCTATAACATGATTAACTAATGATTCAATCGTAATCACAGACCAAGCCATAAGCATTCCAATAACACAGGATTCTTTATTCATTATTTCAAATACTGAAGCATCAAACGCAAACTCTGTTCGGTCGCGGCAACTTTCTCTGTGTTCACTATTCTTTGTTAGGCAATAATAATCGTATGCCACATTATGCATTATTTGAACACGATCCCAATTGTCGTGAATGGCACTATGGATCATATTGAGAAAATTTAAAAAATCTATAATGTAATCAATCAATTTCCCGAAACTCTTCTATGGTGATCATCTATTCGATTCGGCTTCAGCTAACTACAGCCTTTAGTCTTCAGTATTCCCCATTGTCCAGATTTAGACGGGCCGACATGACACATTATGCTTTTAGCTTTGAGAGTATTGAGAGGTGATGCTAAACGCTGTCAATAGTCATCTCAGAAAGGTCTGCCATAGTTTTACGCTGATATCCGGCTGTTCCTTGATCATTGCAAGAATTTTTCTTTGGTTTCGTTTGGTGATGTCCGAGTTCTTATCGACACTCTTATAGACAGTCTTTTCGACAGTTTTATAGACAGTTTTACTTTCACACAGTGGAGCTTTAAGTTCAAAACTCATAACCCAGCCCTCCAAGCTTCTGCCGAATCCGCGCATCCAGCTCAACCCCTTTAGCCATCTGTTCCCCGAGCGTCTCCGTAAGTTTCAGCATCTTTTCACCAAAAGCTTCATCGTCATCCTCAACCGCCTCAGCTCCAACATAGCGACCCGGTGTCAGCACATGCCCATGTTCAGCAATTTCAGCCAGTGTAACACTCCGGCAGAACCCTGCCACATCAGCATACTCAACACTCGCTTCACCATCTTCGCGCCAGGCATGCACGGTATCAGCGATTCTCTGGATATCAGCATCGGTAAACTCAATCTGCACCCGGCTGATCATGGTGCCGAGCTTGCGTGCATCGATAAAGAGCACTTCGCCCTTGCGCTTGCTCTTTTGCTTGACCAGAAACCAGAGACAGGCGGGAATCTGCGTATTGAAAAAGAGTTGCCCCGGCATGGCAACCATGATTTCAACCTTGTCGGCCTCGACCATAGCCCGCCGTATATCTCCCTCGGAGTTCTGGCTGGACGACATTGAGCCATTGGCCAGCACAATACCTGCACGGCCATTAGGCTTCAGGTGGTAGAGCATGTGCTGCAGCCAGGCGTAGTTGGCGTTGCCTTGCGGCGGGGTGCCATAGAGCCAGCGTGGATCGCCCTCAAGGCTGCCGTGCCACCAGTCGGAGATGTTGAAGGGTGGATTGGCCAGCACAAAGTCGGCACGCATATCGGGGTGCTGGTCGCGAACAAAGGTATCGGCAGGCTCTTTGCCAAGGTTGAAGTCGATGCCCCGAATGGCAAGGTTCATGGCAGCGAGCCGCCAAGTTGTAGGGTTTGACTCCTGACCGTAGATAGAGACATCGCCGATGGTGCCGCCGTGCGCCTCGATGAATTTTTCAGACTGCACAAACATTCCGCCGGAGCCGCAGCAGGGGTCATAGACCTGACCCTGATGGGGAGCAAGCACTGCTACAAGGGTTTTAACAATACTGGCGGGCGTGTAGAACTGGCCGCCTCGCTTGCCTTCGGCACTGGCGAACTGACCAAGAAAATATTCATAAACCTGGCCAAGCAGGTCGCGGGCGCTCTGGCCGGTTGTACCAAAACCGATAGTGGAGACCATATCCACCAGTTCGCCAAGCTTGCCATCGGGGAGCTGAACGCGGGCGTAGCGTTTGTCGAGAATGCCTTTGAGCTTCGGGTTTTCAGCCTCGATCAGGGTAAGGGCATCGTCGATACGCTTGCCGATGTCGGGCTGTTTTGCCTGCGCCCGAAGGGTTTCCCAGCGGGCCGGTTCCGGCACCCAGAAGACGTTTGCCTCTTTGTAGTAGTCGCGATCTTCGAGCTCTTCGGTGAGCAGCGAAGGAAGTGCATCGGGGATGTAGTAGTCGTCACTCTGATCAGTAAAGCGTTCTTGCAGCTCCTGACGGTGGGTCTGGAAGGAATCGGAGATATACTTTACAAAAATGAGGCCGAGTACAATATGCTTGTATTCGGCAGCGTCCATGTTGGCACGGAGTTTATCGGCAGTTGCCCAGAGCGTCTTTTTAATGTCGTCGATCATGAATTGGTGAGCGTCATAAGGTTAACCGGGGTGCCCGGCGGCTCTGGATTCTCAGTTTTGTCACTGCTGTAAGATATTATTTACAAAATAATTGCTTTAGATGAAAGAGGGTTGCTAGGGTGATGGTGTCAATCGTATGGTGAATAGATGCCCACAAGTTTCAAAAATCCCGCACATTTGTGTATCTTCGCTCGAACTTTTTTCTTAAGAAACGAAAATGCACACACCACAATGGAAAGAACGCTTACTATCCTGAAACCCGATTGCGTCCGCAAACAGCTAATCGGTGCAGTCATCGACAAAATTGAACGCGCAGGCTTCCGTGTTGTCGCCATGAAAAAAATCAAGCTCACCAAAGAAACAGCCGGCGAATTCTATGCCGTACACCGCGAACGCCCCTTTTACGGTGAACTCGTAGACTTCATGTCATCAGGCCCATGCGTACCCATCATCCTTGAAAAAGCAAACGCCGTAGCCGACTTCCGCACCCTGATCGGCGCAACCGATCCAGCACAGGCCGACGAAGGCACCGTCCGCAAACTCTATGCAGACAGCAAAGGCGAAAACATCGTCCACGGTTCCGACTCAGAAGAAAACGCAGCCATCGAAGCCGGATTTTTCTTTTCAGCAGAAGAGGTTGTCCGCAGCAACTGATTCCTGGTAGAGAATAGGCCCGTAAACCAAAGAGGGCGACCACAAGGGTCGCCCCTACGGCGGAAAAAAGCTACCCTCTCAAGACAGCTTTTGTTTTGTTGGGGTTCAGGAATCACCCTAGCCTACAATCAGAGAATTTGATTGACATCGACCAAAGAGGGCGACCACAAGGGTCGCCCCTACGGCGATGTTCTACTCCGCGGGTTCCTTTTTGATTTCCGTCAGGAATGAGCTGAAGGTTTCGCCGTACATCTCCCATACCGTCATAAAGAGTGCGGCAATAATCGGCCCGATGATAAACCCCCATATGCCGAACAACCCTATTCCCCCAAGCGTCCCAAAAAAAATAAGCAGCTCATGCATCTGCGTATCCCTTCCAACCAGAATGGGACGGACAATATTATCGATCTGCCCGACTACAAGAGCGCAGAACAAAAGAACCCCAATGGCTTGAGGATAATGTCCTGTCGCGGTAAGGTAGACCACTGCCGGAAACCAGACAAGTCCAGATCCAATAATCGGCAACACCGAAAGCAACGACATAATCGTACCCCAGAAAATCGCGCTCTCAATACCTGCAAAATGCAAAGCAAGCCCTGCAAGAACACCCTGCATAACACCTATAACCATGCTCCCCTTTATCGTCGCCCTTGTCACCGAAAGAAACTTGTCGAGCAATCGATGCTGATCACGCTCAGTCAGAGGAAAATAAGAAAGCACCTTTGCGAGAATCAGACTGCCGTCTTTCAAAAAAAAGAACATGGTGTAGAGAAAAACAAAGAGCAGAAAAATATCATTAACAGCCGAATAGGTAAATGACGAGACACTTTCGAAAAGCAGTGATCCCGATTTATTGACAAGCTCACCAGCTTTTTGAAGAATAGTTGCACGATAGTACTCAATCTCCGCATAATACGGCAGGGTACGAAGCTGCTCATTAAATGCGGCCGGCTCCTTAAACTGCTGCTGTATCCATGGCACAGCAACAGTCACGATCCTGCCTGCCTGATCAACAACAATACCAAGAAGAACGGCTAAAGGAATAATAACAATCAGAAGCAACGTCACCATGGTCATAGCGGCACTCAGGCTTTTACGCCCTCTGAACCAGCGATCAAACCGATTGAACACCGGCATGGCAAGAGCTGAAAAAATAGCCGCCAGAACAATAACCATGAGAAAATAGCGGATCATGGCAAAAAAAATGGCGGAGATAAACAGGACAATCAGAAGAAGGATTACCTGGTTTGCTTTTAGGCTGTTCATAGTCTTTTCTATTGTGTTCATCCTTGTATAACAATCGCCAGACCTAAAACCACTCACTAGCCTTCACACTAAGAAGCTGAGTGCGAACAAAAGCGACTGCAAAAATTCCGGCCGTCTCAGCCCGGAGAATTGTTTTTCCAAAAGAGATTTCCCTGAATCCCGCCGTCTTGGCCTCCTCGACCTCTTTTTCTGAAAAGCCCCCTTCCCCTCCAATCAGAAAAAGCGTGTTTTTTCCAGCACATTGCACCTCGGGAGCTTCGTCTGAAATCTCGTAAGGAATCAATTTCAAATCGTACCCCTGAAGAGCTATAACCTGCCTGAAAGAGAGTGGCTCACCAAGCTGCGGCAGATAGTATCGTTTTGACTGCCGGGCTGCTGAAAGGACGATTGTCCTCCACCTGCCAAGCCTGCCCTGTACTCTATCCCTCGTCGGCTGACTCACAGTGCGCGCCGTGATCATGGGAATAATGGTAGATACCCCGAGTTCGGTAGCTTTTTCAAGAAAAAGCTCAAACCGCTGCGGTGCCTTCAAGAGAGAGATAGCAACAGTGACTCCAGTATTTGGCCTTTCAACCACTGAGTGATCAAGAATTTCCCCCTCAAGTGACTTTTTACCAATATCCACTATCCTGACCTCACAACGCGAACCGTTGCCATCAGTAACAAGAATCAGGTCGCCTGTTTTTTTTCGCAGAACCCTCGCAAGATGATGAAATTCATCACCATCAATGACAAGACGGGCAGCATCGAGCGTGATGTTCTCAGGGGAGGTATAAAAGAGTTCCATAGGTTCTTAATCCTTCATAGCAATGGCCAAAGCAGCAAAAGAGACCTTTTCAACCCCGGCCTCAAACAGTGCCGAAGCGGCTGCAGCCAGGGTTGCGCCGGTGGTAACAACGTCATCAACAAGAAGCACATGACGCAACGTAACACCTTTTGCAACAGAAAAGGCACCTTCGGGATTTTTTTTTCGCTCTTCAGCAGAAAGGCCTGTCTGCGAAACGGTATATCGTTTTCTCACAAGCAGTTTCCGCATAACCGGTTTACCAAGCGATTTACCAATACCATCAGCAATTTTCTCAGACTGGTTATAGGATCGCTCAATCTTTTTAAGGCGATGCAGCGGAACAGGCACAATGCACTCTATATCCCCGATACCCCCACCCGAAAGCATCCACTCCCCCAATTGAAAGCCAAACATGGTCCCGAGGTTATAGAGCCCTTCATATTTCATGGCGTGAAGCGCAAGCTGCAGAGTACTCTTTTTGTGAAACTGGTAACGGCACCATCCTCGTTCAAACAGAACTGCTTTGCCAAAACGGGAGGCAATAACATTACGCAGCATCTGTTCCGCCTCTACAGAGTTTGTGAATGGATTGAAACCGGTCATGCAGGAGTTGCAGCAGCCATCCTCCCCGGAAACAAGAAGCCTGCCGCAGACCACGCAGACGTGAGGAAAGAGCAGGTGAAGGAAACGGTCAAGCGACACGATTAAACCCCTGTGTTATACCTTGTTATGTTCAGGCAAAGCATAAAGCCGCAGCACCGTACATTCCTGCCTTGTTTCCAAGAAGTGCCGGTACCAACTCAAGTCCATCATGCATGGAAGGAAGCGTGGAAAGCCTGAGCTGATCAAGTGCCGGATCAAAAATAAGGCTGCCTGCACCAGAAATACCGCCACCAATGACAAATTTTCTGATATCCATGAGCGCCACAACGTTTGCCAGACCTGTACCGAGCATGGAGCCGATCCTGTTCCATAGCGCAAGGGAAACCGGGTCCCCCTCCTTGGCTGCATGTTCAAGATGGCGCGGTGAAAGCTTTGAATAGTCATTGTCACAGAAGCGGCCAACAGAAGAACCGGATGAGGAGGCCTCAATCATCCGGCGTGCAAGTTCCACAATACTTTTTTTCCCGATAAGACTCTCAAGAGTGCCCTTTATACCCGAATGAATGCTTGAACCTTCAAAATCGATAATCATGAAACCTACCTCTCCAGCCGTACCGCTTGGTCCACGATAGAGTTTTCTGCCGAGAATAATTCCACCACCAACACCGGTTCCAAGGGTCACCAGGAGAAAATCCCGAAACTCTCGTCCTGCACCGTACAGCGCTTCACCAAGGGCAGCAGCATTAGCGTCATTATCAATAAAAACAGGAATGGAGAGCTCGTTATGCTGCTTCAGATAGTGCTGAAGATTGTCGCGCAAAGGAACAACACTCCACCCCGGAAGGTTAGGCGGATAACTCAGGGTTCCGGCATCAGCATTGACCGCCCCCGGAGCTCCCAATCCGATCCCGGCACATTGGGCAGGATCCATGGTCTCTGAAGCCAGGACGTAGAGATCATGAATAATTCCGGAAAGCTGAACAACAATCCCTTCCGGACCTGAAGAGGTATCAGTTGGAACCCTCCGGTCAGCGAGAATGCCACGCTTTTCGTCGACGATCGCCGCCTTGATTGCCGTACCTCCAAGATCTATACCAAGCGCCCATCGGGACATACGTTTCTCTTTTTATCCTTGGTTCTGAAATGTTCAGCTGTTAAAGGGCCTCAAGAATTTCCGGCCATGAGTGCCTGATGCAAAAAAGTCGAGAATCTCGATGATTTCAGGTTCCTGAGGGAGTTCCGATGTAACCCTGTCAAGAGCATTACTCAGCAGCAGGCCTGATTGAAAAAGAATCCTGTACGCATCCTTAATGAGTGTTATTTTTTCAGAACTGAACCCTCTCCGCTTCAACCCGATAGAGTTAAGACCCTCATAACGGAATGACTCGTGCCCGCCGGCCATGACAAAAGGCGGCACATCAAGTGACGCTCTGGCGACTCCCCCAACCATTGAAAAGCGGCCGATTCGGACAAACTGGTGCACTGCGGCAAGTCCCCCGATAACGACATAATCACCAACCTCGCAATGGCCTCCGAACGGAACACAATTTGCGACAACAACATGATTGCCGATAACACAATCGTGCCCGACATGCGAATAAGCCATGAACAGATTATCAGAACCAATAACGGTTTTCCCTGTCGCCATAGTACCCCGGTTAAGGGTAACACACTCCCTGACAACATTCCTGTCGCCCAGATAAAGATAGGTCTTTTCACCGGAAAACTTGAGATCCTGAGGCTCATTGGCAAGAACAGCTCCCGAATGAATTTTACACTCACTGCCAATCCGTGCACCTGAGGCTATGTGAACATGAGGCCATATTGTTGTGCCATCACCAATTTCGACATCATCCTCAATTACTGTAAATGGACCAACAGTAACCCCCTCTCCTAGAACGGCGCTTTTGCCAATCACTGCAGTTGCATGAATGCTGCTTTGCATATGGTTTATTCTTTCATTGTTTCAAACTTTTCCACCAAGCCCGGCTGTTTCAGCTCATTTGCAAGGAGTTGAATGACGCGCCTGGCATCCTCTTTTCGACCGACATTCCGATATGCTCTTGCCAGGATATAAAAAAGCCGCGGTTCGGATTTCGGCGAAGAGTGCGTTGTCAATTTTTCAAGATAGGCAATATACTGAGCCGCTTTCTCTCTTTCACCAAGCCGGACATAAAGGGATACAACCGAACCTGCAAGTTCAGGATTCAAGGGATACTGCGCGGGTGGAAGAAGTTTAGCGGAAGCATCAAGCACCTGCAGCGCCAGCGTTCCGCGCTGAACATCCTTGACGGAGCCTGAAGCATCCTCTATGTTAAGCGTTCCCTCGGGATTACCGGCCAGATCAAGAGCCAGCCTGACAAAGAGAGGTGCATAGTTGCCGCACAGCCTCCTGGAGGTTTCTTCAAGAAAGACCTGCGGGTTATTAATATTTCTATACCGGTAAACCTCCATAAGGTTCTTGTAGAGCAGCGCCGGATCGACATAGCTCATGGGATCAGAGCTTTTAATCGGCACGACCTTATAGACCAGCCCGTCAAGACGAAGATAACCTTCAAGCCCGATCATGCTTTCGGGATCGACGGTAAGAGCAAAATAAACCGGACGCTGAGCAAAGTTGTTCATGAGAATTTCATACACGGCAATATCCTGAGGTCTGAAATATCCCTGACCATTATAGCTCATTCCGGGCTTCAACAGCCATGTCATCGTGTCCGTCGGCGCGGAGGGCAATGTATAGCCATGGAGACGTGACTCGCGCACAAGTTGCTGGCGGGCGGGAAATGACGGAAGCACAGCATCAACCGAATCAATAGGTATATAGGTAATCCCTGCAATTTCGCCGTCGCTCATGCTGAATGCAAGTGGTTTTGCTCCCCTTGGCCGGGTGTTTTTGAGCTGATCGAGATACCAGCCGGTATTGGCCAGACTAAGGTTGACAATGCGCACATCGGTACGGATGCGGGCAACCTCCTGAAGGTACCAAAGGGGAAAGGTGTCGTTATCACCGTTGGTAAAAAGAATGGCATCTTTTTCACAACTCTGCAGCATATTCCATGCCCAGTCCCACGGCACATAGTTACCCGAGCGGTCGTGCACCCTGTAGTTCACCTGAAGCATACGAGCATTGATCAACAGAATTCCGGCTGAAACCGTCAAGAGGGCAAGCAGAAGCTGATTCCTTTTCGAGGTCATCTTAAATCGCTCCTGGAGCGAGTACCAGATGCTTTCAATGCCGATTCCTATCCAGATGGCAAATGCGAAAAAACTGCCGACATAACTGTAATCCCGCTCTCTGGGCTGAGGTTCAGTCTGGTTAAGATAGACCACCAGTGCGGCACCGGTCAGCACAAAGAGTGCAGAAACAACAAGCCCCATTTTCCATTGTCGGCGGAAATGTGAAATCGCTCCCGCCAGGCCCACAAGAAAAGGGATACCCCACAGCACCGACCAGTCGACTCCCGCGCCCTCCATATCATGCTCACGTCCGATAAACTGCCAGCCGAAGTAGCGGAAGTACATCTTCTGCATCTGATAGGTGACAAAATAGTCGAGCTCACTGGAGTACTGCTGGTAATAATACTGGTGTACCGGTTCTGGCGACCAGCGTCGAGGCCAGAGCGGCATTTCGCCATACTGTTCACGGTTGACATAGGAGAAAAAAGCCTCCGGAGTGGAGGGATTGTTTTCGTTGAGGGGCGGCCCTGCCTCGGCACGAACATAGATCAGACTGTATGATGTATATCCGATGATAATGAGGAAAAGCGACATGAAGACGGTATTCAACAGCGCCATCCTGTGCCTGTGGGAATACCAGGTACCGTAACCGAGCAGCCCGATAAGCAGGAAAAATCCCCACCATGAGGTGAGATGAAGAAGAACGGGAAGCCCCCGGATAACGCCGATATAGATCAGAAAAAACAATCCGACAGCCGAAAGAATAAAGAGGGAGAAGGATTTAACAGTAACCTCGTATTTCTTGAAATAGTAGACGACTGCAACGGCAAAAATCGCAAGAAGACTAAGCAGATGGACACCGATGGAAAGCCCGATCATGTACATGACAACCAGGAGCCAGCGTTCGTGTCCGGGTTTGGGATCCTCTTCATACCAGCGAAGAATCAGCCAGACAACGAGGGCTGTAAAAAAAGATGACGGCGCCCAGACTCCCGCTTCAACGGCGTTAAACCAGAAACTGTCGGAGAGGGCAAAAGAAAGAGCGCCGACGATAGCTCCACCATAAGCCGATACCTTTTCAGCCATACTCCAGCTGTCGGGGTCGGTTTTACGGTAAAGAATGATAAAACGTATAGTGATGAGGTAGGTCAGCATCACCGTTCCGGCACTTGCAAGAGTACCGATCAGGTTGACTCGTGCACCGATATCACTGAAAGTAGGAAGCATTGAAAAGAGGTGCGCGATCAACAGAAAAAGCGGCGCTCCCGGTGGATGAGGGATCCCGAGGGTATAGGCTGTAGCAATAGATTCTCCACAATCCCAGAATGAGAGTGTCGGAGCCATGGTACGGAGATATAAAATCGCGGCGGCAAAATAGAGAAGAGCTGCAAGAGTGCGGTTAATCGTCCGGTGTGTCATAAATAAATATCAGTTCAATGGGCGTGTTATCCGAAAATAAAATCCCCGGCAATAAGATCAGCAAACAAAAAACCTTTCGGTGTGAGGTAAAGTCGCCCTTCGTGCTGTGTTATCCATCCTTTCTGTTCAAATCGGAAAATAGTCTGTGATAGACGAAGTCCTAATTTATTTTCTTTTCGCAAAAACTCAACATCAAGGCCGCTGTTTATTCGAAGTGAAAGAAAAACTTCTTCTGTAAACCGCTCCTCAGCCGAAAGCTCTTCACGAAAGGTCACTGCACGGCCTGGAGCAGCCATATAGCGGGTCAGGCTCGAAACATTTGCGCTACGGGTCTCACGGCCTTCACAAACTGAAAAGCTGTGTGCAGACGGACCGAATCCAAGGTATTGCTCCCGCTTCCAGCTTGCCAGATTATAGCGGGAATGGCAGCCCTCGAGACAGAAATTGGATACCTCGTAATGAGAGTACCCCCGCTCGACAATTTCACTCTGCGCCAGTTCATAGAGGGATGCCTGAACTTCATCATCAGGAACGCTTGTCTTGCCCCGTAAAACATCACGATAGAGCCTGGTCTTCGGCTCTAAGGAAAGCATATAGACCGAAATATGCTGAGGACGAAGCGCCAGAGCTGCCTGCAGATCAGCCTCCCAGAGTGGAAGCTGCTCTCCCGGAACCCCGCAGATAAGGTCAACGCTTACCGACTCAAACTTCTGAAGCGCCCTGGCTGTTACCACCTGCGACTCCAGCGCCGTATGCGCCCGGCCGAGCGCCTGCAGCTTTTCGGGTGTAAATGACTGGACACCAAGGCTCAGCCTTGTTATGCCGGCCGCCCGGAGATCATCCATGGCACTGCCGCCAAGGTCTTCAGGATTTGCCTCGAAAGCAATTTCAATATCGGGAGAAAAGAGGCACAAAGCGGAAATTTCGTTGAGCCACCCGGCTATATAGCCAACAGGCACAAGAGAGGGAGTACCCCCGCCAAAATGAATGGCACTGATCGTCCGCCCTTTTAGATCGGAAGAGCGGGATCTGGTTTCAAGAGAAAGAGCCTTGAAAAATTCATCTATATGGTCCGGGCGGGTAACAAGATAAAAATCACAGTAACTGCACCGGGCTTTACAGAAGGGAATATGCACATAAAGACTCAGCATACTCTATAACAGGCTGGCGTAAGGAAGCGGGATACAATCAGGCAACGGCAAGAATATACTCCGTAACGGCTTTATAAAGATCGTCGGCGACAAATTCGGGAATGATGTTGCGCTCGATACAGAGCTTTTCTTCGTTGTGGCCTGTTCTTACCAGCACCGATCTCATTCCGGCACGCATACCGCACTCAACATCAAGCGTTTTATCTCCGACAAAAAATGATGCACTTCTATCAACAACAAGTCCTTCTGCAAGAAAATCTCCGATAGCCTGCTCAACCATACCTGTCGCCGGTTTCCGGCAGTCCATGAAACGATCGTAATCGGGATGGGGATATTCGGGATGATACGGGCAGTAATAACAACGGTCAAAGCTGGCATTTTTGGCTGAAAGCAGAAGATTGAGATAGCGGTTCACCTCTTCGACCTGCTCCACCGTAGCTATACCCCTGGCAATACCTGCCTGATTGGTGATAATAACAATCCGGAACCCTGCACGTTTTGCAAGTGCAATAGCCTCATCCGCCCGATCGATAAGAACAAGCTGTTCTTTCGTGGAGATGTAACTGCCGGTATCCTGATTGATGGTACCATCCCTGTCGAGAAAAAGGACCTTTATTGTGTGCAGCGTCATCCCCTATTTTTCAAGAAGTTGACGGTAGAGCTGATCATACTCTTCGGCTGAATTTTTCCAGGTGAAGTCTCTGTTCATGCCTGCCAGAACAATCTGCTCCCAACTCTCTCCGTCATTAAAGCATGCAATAGCCTCATTAAGCTTACCAAGCAGAGAGTCAACAGTATAGTCGTGGAAAATGAATCCTGACCCTCTGTCTTCGGCAAAATCGTCTATGGTTTCAACAATCCCGCCTCCGGCATAAGCCACAGGTATGGTGCCATAGTTCATGGCAAACATCTGGATCATCCCGCACGACTCAATCCTGCCGGGCATAAGGAGAATGTCGAGCCCCGCTATGGCAAGATGGAAAAATGAATCGGAAAATTCGGACTGCAGGCTCACCTGTTCAGGATGCTCGGCAACAAAATCCTGAAACAGCTTTTCATATTTTTTGTCGCCGGAACCGCTGATTATAAGCTGAATATCAAGGGCTGCCAGCTGCTGAAGACTTTGCAGCAGGAGCTCTGCTCCCTGAAATTCATCGAAATTGGCAATAACGCCCACAAGAGGAACGCCTTCGCAATACGGCAGACCTGCCTCCTCAAGCAGAGCTTTTTTATTGTCAAGCTTGCCATCCATATTTTCAATGCCGTAGCGCTTCTTGATGAGCTTGTCAGTCGACGGGTTCCACTGGCGGTTGTCAATCCCGTTAAGGATTCCGTAAAACTTTTCCTGATACTCCTCAAGTACCGGACCGAGCCCGAAAGTCTGCGGACCATCCTGTACAATTTCCTCGGCATAGCGTTTCGATGTCGTGGTAAAAAGGTCGACATGCTCAATACCGGTGTAGAGCATATTCACCTCGTCATTGGTGCAATAGAGGCCGGAGCATACATCATCGGGCAGAAGCTTCTGAAATGACTTGAAGGGAACAATGCCCTGACGGTAGACATTGTGAATGGTAAGAACAGTTTTTATATCCTTGAAAAACTCATTCCCTGCATAGACAGTTTTCAACAGAAGGGGGATAAGACAGGCATACCAGTCGTGACAATGGATAATATCGGGCTTCCATCCAAGACGCTGCAAGGTCTCAAGAACACCTACATTGAAGAAAACAACCTTGTCGGCACTTCCCTTCAGGTCATTTCCGCTGTAGAGGTCGGTAAAAAGACCGTTACGTTTGAAATATTTTTCGTTATACAAAAAATATGTCTGGATCTTGCTTGAGGGTAACGCCGTCACCTTGACGTTCAGTAAATCTATTTTCTCCTTCAGGTGAACCTCTATATCGGACAAACGCAAAACATCATGCAACCGGAACTTACGGTCGTTGATCGTGCCGTATTTCGGCATCATTATGCGAGCCTCAAATCCTTCTTCCTCAATAGCTTGGGGGAAAGATGCCATAAAATCAGCAAGTGCACTGATTCTTATAAAAGGAGAAACTTCACCGGAGACATAAAGAACTTTAATATTTCGTCTGGCCATCTATATCGCTATCAATCTATAATTTTTCACGAAAAACTTTCATAGAACTACTTTAGTTTTTAATTTACGAATTTTAACAGACACATACAATCAAGCCTCTCTTACTGGGAGAACGAAGGATTTTCATGCAAAGTGTATCGCGTATCATGAAGATGTTCTTCATTCTCCTGCTTTGGCTTTGCGGGGGCTGTGCATCCGATCGTCCGCCTACGGGTGGCCCTCTGGATACCTCTCCATTACAAGTGCTCTTTTCCAATCCTGCACCTTCTTCCGTCAATGTATCCACAGAGAGAATCCACCTCACATTCAACCATTATATTTCCGGACGGCAGTTACTCAACTCCCTTCTCTTTTCGCCTTCCATCGGTAAATACGACATCGCTGTCAATGGAAAAGAGGCGGAAATAAGAGTGTTCAAACCTCTTGAAAAGAATCGCACTTACGTCATCACCCTCGACAAAAATCTCAGGGACACCCAGGGCCGTTCATTCCCTGGCCCCTATACCATTGCATTTTCTACCGGCCCGGTTATCGATACCGGAGTAATCAGCGGCAAAGTCGTTAATGCAGACTTTTCATCCGCCACAAACGCCTTAGTGCTGGCGTTCTCCGAACACTCCAACACCACCGCGGCAGCGAGCCTGCTGACAAGAGAGCCTGATTACCTCATACAGGCCGATGCATCCGGGGCCTTCTCTTTTAAGAACACAGGCAAAGGGTTGTTCAAAATCTTTGCCGTTAACAACCGCAAGAATGAGCTGCGGTATTACTCCAAAATCGAAGAAGTCGGCTTAAGCAATGCCTCCCTCATTCCCGCAGGCTCTTCCAACCTGATGTTCCGGCTTGACGGCCTGCACAGCTCTGCCGATGGGATTGTATCATGTGCGGCACTTGAAGAGCAGAGGCTCGAAATCACATTCGGCCGTCCGCTCAACATCACCTCTTTCAACCCTGAAAAGCTTGAGATTCGCCACTCCGAGTCTCATACCCTGATTCCTGCTGTTACCTGGTTCAGCAAAAATCGAACACTCTATGAGCGAACCTTTCTTATTGTGACAGCTAAGCTCCAGCCTAATGAACCCTACCTCATCAGTTACAGAGCAGAAGATGGAAAGGGAACAATCAGAACGATTCCATTTTATGGCTCAGCCCGGCCAACAGTAAAGCGACCGCTTTCGATAACCATTGCTCCTGAAAACAAGGGTAATCCGGCATACCTTGATCTGGCATGGCCTTCACTTGGCAAGGCAGTCGTGATCAGCTTGTCGGATCCGTGGCCTGAGTCCGAACTCAGCCATGCAATAACCCTTTCAGAAACAACGTCCGGCGCTGAGAGCAACCTTCGTTTTTCATTGATAAAAATCGATCCTCGCACTTTTGCCTTGAAACCAGTCAGTGGATTTCAACCCGGGCGATCATACAGCGTGAGCGTCAATCCTGCAAACTTGGCAGGCACATCCGAAAAATCTGACAAGGCAAAACAGGTGGTTTCGCAATTCAGGACAGCGGAGAAACAAGAGAGTGGAAGCATTTCCGGAACCGGCCATGCTTCAGGCAAGTATGTAGTGATAGAGGCGAAATTGTCGGGCACGGCATCAACGTTCAGCATGACAGCACTTTGCGACAAGAACGGAACATTTCGCTACCTGTTCCCGGAACTTCCTCCCGGCAGCTATACCGTCAGTGCATTTATCCCGTCAGGAAGCAAACCGCCAGGCGCATACCAGCAATGGAATCCTGGATCAATTGAGCCTTATAGACCGGCTGAAGCATTCGGGTTCTTTGCTGAACCAGTAAAAGTTCGGGCAGGGTGGACAACCCAGCATGTCGATATACAGATCATACCATCACGATAATAAAACAGGTTTTTTCCCACACAATGAGTACACCTTCAAAAATAGGACCGAATTCCATTATCCAGACTGTCGCAGCTCTTGAGGCAAAATTCGGCAAAACCAAAGCTGACACAATACTGAAAAAAATCGGACAGGGGCACTTCATCGGAAACCTGCCGACAGAGATGATTGAAGAGTCAAAATTTCACGCAATGGTCACCGCGTTGCAGAAAGAGATCGGTGATACAGCAACTGCAGGAATTCTGAAAGAATCGGGAGAACGCACAGCCCGCTACCTTTTGAGGGTACGTATTCCCGGAATATTCCAGAAACTGGTGAAACTTCTGCCCGGTCGGCTGGCATTCAAGCTTTTTCTTTTTGCCATCAGCAAAAACGCATGGACCTTTGCCGGAAGCGGCAAATTCAGCTACACCATGAGCCGCCCGCCAGAAATAACCGTGATAGTAACTTATCCGACACATCCTGTTGTCGGCAACTTTTATTTGGGGACGTTCACTGCTCTTTTGCAGGAGCTGGTGAACCCGAATACCAAGATTAAGGCTGATATCCGGCAGGAACGCGAGACTATACGGTGTAAGTACAGGTGCGAGATTTAGCAGTCAGTCGTTATCCGATGCTGACTGGGTTGTGGCAAAGTCTCAGCCTTGAGGGTTTCAGGTATTCGCCGGGAAGGGCGATTTATGACTTGACGCGAAGAGCTTTTTTCCCGCTCTACCACAGCAGCAAAAATTGCGACCAAATCGTAATTGAATCGGGCCGCATGAGCTTGCCGGTGCGCTCTTATTTCTTCCACAACAGGATCATCAATCATTGTTAAATACTCCTAATTCTTCTGGTGAACAGAGGATGGGGCAGATATAGCCACTTGCTTCAATGATTTTTGCAATAAGCGACTTGGTTTCTGCGTTGTTAATGTGTTTGAAATTCCAAGTTAGTAAATATTCCGTTCCTTGATCGGCTGCTATTGCAATGTGCATGGCATCCTCTGCGCAGTTGGGAGGTATAGCCTTTGATGCAATCAAACTGGCCGCTATAACTTGCGCTTCGGGAGATATTGCCACACTTGGTATTGATAAGACTGCCTTTACTCGTTGTTCAGCAGCAGCCGGATCACCCGATGAAATTTCTTCTTCAACCAACGCTGAAATATAAACCTCATAGTTGTGCCGTTGATTGTGCCACCAATCGAGCGTTATTGCCTGGCGTGCGGCAGTAACAACGTCGCAACTTGGCCTCGCAGTGAGGTAGCTGATAACGGATGATTCAATGTAAACCGATGCAGGCATCGTTAATTGCACTCATTAAAAGGTGTCTATTAGCAAAATCTGCTCTGGGTTAAGTTCGCGAAACTCTTAATCTTTTCCAATAACAAGGGCATGGACAGACTTCTGATTTGAGAGCAGTTGGCGGGGTTTTCTCATAGGACTTATAGCATTTGCCTCTGTATCTTTGATGAAAGGCCAGTCTTTTGGACTATCCAGAATGTTGACTCGTGCCGGCTGAAGTGCAGGTTGTCGGGGTTGAAGGTGACCTCTTTATAAAAAAAGAGGTTGTGGGTAAGGATAAACAGTTGTTTGATGTTGCCCCTTCCAGCCTGCATCTCTTTGTATAACCCTTTGATGAGACCAGCGACGATTAAGAGGATATCATTGTCCAGGCTGGAAACCGGGTCATCAAAGACAGCAACGCGATCCATGGTCATACCGGACTCTGTGTTAGTGCCTTTCAGAAGATGAAAAAAGTAGAGGAAGGAAAGTAATGACGATTCGCCTTCACTCAATGATTCTTTCGCATCTGAACCATCTGCCCTTATTAACTTGTAACCTGTTCTATTGTTGGCCATTGCAAGTGAGAAACACTCAAAGCCGACAGATAACAACAGTGCATTTATTTCATCTAGAGCAGGTTGGACGCTTGTCGTACTCTTTTCAAGCGCCCTGATTTCAGCCATCTTGTCGCGCCGGGATATTGTTGCAGTTGCAATTTGTGCTGTCACATCTGCAATAGCTTTATTCAGGCTATTACGCCTAAAGTCGTATTCCATCAAATCAGTTTTGAGCTCTTCATGGAGAATAAACTTCCAGACCTGCGCTGTCAATTGAGTTCGCTCCTGACCGAGATTGTCAACCATCCTGTTATGCTCAGCAGTCAGCGCATTTGCTTCATCGATAAGAGTTTTGATGGTAAACACCACATCAGTGATGGATTGCAACTCTACTACCTGGCTTGGCTCTTTCTTTTTAAAAGTCAGCTGCTGAAGATTCATTATGAACCAGATATCCAGACATTCCTTTTCTTTTTTCAGCTTTTCGACATCAAGAAACTTGCATGGTGTTGCTATGAGTGATGCAATCTGTCGCTGAAGTTGAGCAGAGTCGTCCATGTAGTTGATGTAGAGATCATCAAGGGCTTTACTCTCTTCTTTGAATGCCTCATTGAAATAGCTGTTCAAACTTTGTGCGAATTTTTCTGTTGTGTTCTGTTGGCAAAATGGGCAGAGCATCTTGTTTTCATCATGAAAATCACGACCTTCCCGGACCCAGTCACTGTTGCCCAATTTTTTTATCATCGCTGCTATATCAACGTCTTCCTTTCCAATTACTTTCTTCTTGAGAATAGCAGCTGATTCATGTCCAATAATTTGTACGGCATCTATGGACGGGAGGGCTTGTTCGATAGTCGGAGTTGGACCAAAGAGTGTTTCTGCTCTTTTTTCGAGCACAGCTAAAGACTTTATTGGTGATGAATTGAAAGTCCGCTCCTTTAGAATCCTCTCTTTGAACTTCTCTTTGCTGCTTCGCGAACCATCAAACGCATCGTAAAGCTTATCTTTGTACTTTTTGTAAAAAGACCAGCACCTCTCTCTGAAATTTTCGTCCAGGGCGGCCAACTCACCCATTCTGCCTCCGGTGCCATCTTTCCCATGCAGGACAAAATGCATGTATTCGATTTTCATTACGATGGCATCAAGTTCACCCTTTGCAAAAGCAAGTTTCTTTATGCTGTCAATATTTTTTTCACCAAGAGTAAAAATTCCTTTGAGTTCTGATGATTGGCTGAAGTTCTTTGTGACAAAATCGCGATTATAGACCATCGTCTGCAACTTTATACCGTTCCAGGTCACACTGCAGGCGGGGAACCCTGCATCATCGGCAATCACTCGGGAAATCGTTGTTTTCCCTGATCCATTAGAGCCATAGAGAAAATTAAATCTGGATAACCCGGTCAAAAACTCAGGAGTTTGGCTATAACTTGCGACGCCTGCTATTCTGATAGATTCAATCATTGAGGGATTTGCTGGTTTGAGAGCTGATAGTATTGATGTGTCTGATAAATATACAGTATTTTATTAGAAATAAAATACTGTAATAGGCGTATTTAGAAAAACAAAAAATAGGACCTATAGGTCTTATGGGTCCTATAGGACTGTGCGACGTGAAAGTCTTGTTGTGGAGTTGTCTGACAAACAGACCAACTGTTCAGTCAGTTGAGACCGCCAGTACATGCAGGATAAGCAATTGCCTTGTGTGAAGCTATTGGTAAACGTACCCGCAGGAA
>CAINOC010000076.1 GCA_903851385.1 uncultured Chlorobiaceae bacterium
AAACCGTGTATCTTTTGCCATGAAGCTCTCTACCTCTTAGGTTGTGTTTTATTGGGTGGTAATTTCGACGTTACCCATTTCAATATAACACTTTAGCCTATAAGTTGAGGGCTTTTTTTATCCCTGATCGCTCAGGTTAGGTCTTACTTAAATATATAATTGAAAAGTATCCAATCGTACTTCGCAATAAAAATATATATTGAGTCACTTTTAATCACATTGTCTCCCTGTAGGCTTCTCTCAGGAATCCCTCTTCAGTTTGACAATATCATTGTATCATAACCAGCCGTTCATAAAGCGTGGACGTAAAATAATTGTATGGATTATTCTAAACGATCAATTGAATTACATCAGAAAACGCGTGGTAAAATTGAAATCAGATCCAAAGTCAGCATAAAAACTGCTCTCGACTTATCTTTGGCTTATACTCCGGGCGTTGCGGCAGTTTGCACTGAAATCAGTCTTGATAAAAAGAAGTCATATACTCTAACCAATCGCGCCAATCAGGTTGCGATTGTTACTGATGGGACTGCCATTCTTGGTCTCGGTGACCTTGGGCCTGAGGCGGCGATGCCGGTCATGGAAGGCAAGTCAATAATCTTCAAGGAGTTTGCTGGTATTGATGCCATTCCGCTTTGCATTAATTCTACCGATGTCGAGGATATCATTACCTTCTGCAAACTCATTGAGCCTAGTTTTGCAGGTATAAACCTTGAAGATATTTCAGCACCAAGATGTTTTGAAATTTTTGAGCGTCTTGAAAAGGAGCTGTCAATCCCTGTTTTTCATGACGATCAGGATGGAACAGCTATTGTAACTTTGGCAGCTATCATCAATGCCTGCCGGGTAACAGGAAAAGATCTCCATGATCTGCATATTGTCATTAATGGCGCTGGCGCAGCAGGTATTGCTATTGCCAGGCTTTTACTCTATGCCAAGGTCAGAGAGGTTGTTCTGGTTGATACCCAAGGCGCAATTTACGAGGGTCGTCCGGGTATGAATCCGATCAAACAAAAAATTGCGCTGATCAGTAATAAAACAAAGCATACCGGAGATTTACAAAGCTCAATGGTCGGGGCTGATGTCTTTGTCGGCGTCTCTGTTGGCAATATCGTAACCGAAGCGATGATTAAAGGCATGAACAGCTCACCGTTTATTTTTGCCATGGCCAATCCTGAACCTGAAATCCTCCCCGAACTGGCGTACAAAGCAGGTGCCAGCATTGTCGGCACAGGACGATCAGATCTGCCAAACCAGGTTAATAATGCCCTGGTATTTCCTGGTTTGTTCAAAGGATTGTTTAACGCTGGTGTTGGAAAAGTCACATCGGAAATCAAGATGGCTGTAGCGATTTCAATCGCCCACTCCATCAAACCGACACATGACCACTTAATGCCAACTGTATTCAATAAAGATGTTGTCCAGAATATTGTTGACATTATTGCAACAATCCAAGAAGGGAAAAACCCAACTGATAGTGACGATGAAGTAGAAGAAGAGGTAAAACTGGTTGCGAATTGGTAACCTGAACACAGAAAAAGTCGTTAACACAGATAAACGAGAAAAGGCCAGTCATTGGAACCCGGCCTTTTCTCGTTTACAAACGTTCCTCTCTAAGCGTTAAGAGAAAATATCACGTGCTTTTTCAAAAAAGCCCTTGGAATCTTTATCATTATGCGCCGTCGGTGAAATCCCGGAGGATTTTTTCAGATCCTTCAGAAGTTCCTTGTCCTGGTGCGAAAGATCTTTAGGAACATAGACATTGACTTTCACATACTGGTCGCCTCTGGACGATCCACGCAGATGGCCGATCCCGTGACCCGCAATACGGAGCATTGTTTCCGGCTGGGTTGATGGCGGGATGGTCAGCTTGACTGCTCCGTCGAGCGTAGGCACTTCGACTTTCGTACCAAGCACAAGGTCAGGAAAACTTACAGCAAGTGAATAAACCACATCGTCTCCATGACGTGAAAACAGTTCGTGAGGTATTTCCTCAATCACCACAAGAAGATCTCCCGCAGTACCACCTCTCGGACCTGCATTACCTTGACCGCGCAAGGTGAGATAATTTCCATCCTCAACGCCTGAAGGAACGGTAACCTTGACGGTCACCTCGCCAAGTTTGATACCTTCACCATAGCAAGAGGTGCAACGATCCTTGATTATCCTGCCTTCACCTCCACACGTTGGACATGCGGCAATATTGACAAACTGACCGAACATGGTTTTAGAGGCCTGGCGGACCTCTCCTGTGCCTTGGCATGTCTGACAGGTTTCTGTCGCTCCTGATTTGGAGCCACTGCCGTTACACTCCGGGCATGTAACCTGCTTTTTAATCTTCAATGTTTTTTCAACCCCTTTTGCAATCTCTTCAAGGGTTAACTTTAGGCGAATTTTCAGATCGGTTCCTGGAATGCCAGTTGATGCGCGCCCTCTTCTGCCACCACCTCCACCAAAAGCCTCTTCGAAGCCGAAAGGAGAGCCGCCACCGCGTGTTTTACCACCGCTGAACATATCGTTGAATGCACTGAAAATATCGTTTAAATCAGAAGCACCGCCTCCATACTGCCCGCCACCGGAAGCAGCCGAAGAGCCAACACCGGCATGCCCGAACTGATCATACCGACGACGCTTATCATCATTACTGAGCACTTCGTAAGCTTCGTTCACCTCTTTGAAATGATCTTCAGCATCCTTGTTATCAGGATTTTTATCGGGATGAAACTGCAGTGCCAGCTTCCTGTATGCTTTTTTTATTTCGTCCTTGGTGGCCGTACGGCTGACACCAAGAACCTCGTAATATTCTTTCTTCATAATACCACCAACAAATTTGCTTGTCTATTGTTCACTATTAAAAAACGTACTGCGCTATTTCGCTACAATAACCTTAGCATGCCTGATAACCTTATCTCCAAGCAGGTACCCTGTCTGGTACTCATCAATGATAGTGTCTGGTTCAGCATCTGGCTGATCGATCTGGGAAATGGCTTCATGGAAATTCACATCAAGCTTCATTCCTTTTGATTCTATGGCTTTAACGCCTTTGTGATCAAGCCACTTCTCAAGACTTTTTTTCACAAGCTCCACACCCTCAATATAGGGGCGGGCTTCCGCTGATGTTTCAGCATTAAGAGGAGCATGCTGCAGGACCCTTTTGACATCATCAACGACAGGAAGAAGCTCCCTGATAATATTCTCAAGGGCCCTAGAAGAAGCCATCATTGACTCGCGTTCCTTCTGTTTCCTGAAATTCTCAAAATCCGCAGCTTTTCGAAGTAACTCATCGCGATACTTGTCACTCTGCTCTTTATTCTTTATTACTTCAAGTTCAAGCTCAGCTATTTTCGATAGTGAAGACTCTGTCCCCTGCAATAACTCCTCATGCCCTGCTGAAGTTTCGGGAACATCCTTTTTCTCTCTATGCTTTAAAGGGTCTCCATAATTCTCCTTGCCATCCAATACTTTCTTTGTCATAAATTCGATACCTGTTTAGTTAACATCCGACAGCGTTGCTGAAAGACTGTCGGCCATATAGTTGAGAACGCGGACAGCGTACTCGTAATCCATTCTTTTCGGTCCAAAAATTCCAATTTTTCCAACCATATTTCCAACATAATAGGGGGTGGATACAATGGTCAGATCTTCTGCCTGCCGTTCGCTGTTCTCCTTGCCGATATTGATGGTTATATCCCTTCCTGACGAGCGGATGGTCTCAACAGACGATGACGCGCTATGCCCGACAAGCTTTGCCATGCTGAACTTGTCCTCAATCATGGTGATAAGGTCACGAACCCTTTCCGGTTGCTGGAACTCAGGCTGATCAACAATGTACTCGGTACCGGAAATATAGAGGCGTTCAAAAATGGGCGACTCATCAAAAAGATTTCCGGCAGAACGCACAATAAGATTTTTAAGCGCATTATCACACATGCTGTCAGAAAGGCGCCTGCTTATCGTGCGGCGAATTTCAGAAAGTGTCAATCCTGAAAGTCGCTGATTGAGAACATCAACAACCTCATCAACTGTCTGACGGGACACTGCAATATCAAGCTCCATAACAATGGTCTTGACAAATAACGACTGTATGGAGAGAATAACCATCATCCGCGTCGAGCTTAACAGAACCATGTCGAGCTTTTCAAAAATCGCATTCGACAGCGTAGGCGACAACACAACACTCAACTGCCGTGATATAGTACCTAAAACTTTTGCGGCAGAAAGCAGGACATCAGAAGAGGTACCTTTACGCTCTATACTTATTTGACCAATATTTGCCTCAATCCTCTTTTTCTCTTTATCATCGAGAGACTGGAAGGTCATAATGAGATCGACATAATAACGGTAGCCCTTATCGGTCGGGGTTCTCCCTGCCGAAGTATGCGGCTGACTGATATAGCCTTCATCTTCCAGGACGGCCATGACATTGCGAATCGTGGCGTCAGAAAGGCCAAGATTATAATTTTTTGCGATATACCTTGAGCCTACCGGAGCAGCAGTCACAACATACGACTGGATAATAATACCCAGTACCTGCCGTTCTCTCAAAGTCAGATCACGAGAATCCATCAACGTACACCATATCGATTGCAAAAAATTACAGGCGGAAGCAAACAGCTGAATTTAAAAAAACTAATCTTTTTCGCACCCTCTGTACTGTTATTTATAACAAGAGCTTTGTAATATAGCTCTGCCAAGACGTTTTACGAAAAAAAGAGCCACGCCTTCTTACAAACAAAACTGAAGGCAAGTTAATTTCAAATCGGAAAAACTCCTGAAATTACCCTGTCAAGACCGGAATAATCCTTATAGATTGTTATTCCTGAAAATCCATGAGCAGTCATAAGTTTCGAGACAGATTCGCCTGCATCTGCATGCAGTTCAAGACAGAGCTTTCCACCAGGAACAAGAAGCTTTTTTGCTAGTGGGACAATTGCAACGTAGCACTCACTCCCCTGAGGCGTTGTCAGCGCAATCCTTGGCTCATACTGCTTAACCTCACGCTGAAGGCCCTCCCACTCCGCATCCGGGATATAAGGAGGATTTGAGACAATCAGATCATAGGTATTCACTGGCATCAACGATGCAAACGACTTATCAAACATATCGGCAGCAAGAAATTCTATCCGGGATTCCACATTATTGTTTGCAGCATTTGTGTGTGCAACATCAAGAGCATCAAGAGAGCAATCGACAGCGGTAACCGTCAGCGACGGACAAAGCTTTGCCATTGTAACGGCAATGCACCCGCTTCCTGTACCAATATCAAGAATCGTTGCACTGCTTGACCCACCAAGGCCAGTCATACCAAGAGATTCAAGGACATGCTCGACCAGTAGTTCGGTTTCAGGGCGGGGAATAAGAACCCGCTCATCAACCATGAACTGCAACCCGTAAAAGTACTGTTCTCCAATAATGTACTGAACAGGACGACCATCAACCCTCTGGCGGCACAGCCCTCTGAAACGGTCAAGCTCATCCTGATAAACCGGCCTGTTGTGATGCAGATAGAGCTGCAGCCTGCTCTGGCCGAGAACATGTCCAAGTAGAAGTTCCGAGCTGATTCGTGGCTCGTCAACAGCTTTTTCCTCAAAATAACCGGTAGTAGTCTTGAGCAGTTCAACAACCTGCCACTGTTTCAGTTCCTGCATTCCTCATTGGTTAAACCAAACGTTCATCTATGCACTCTCTATGGATAAGGGAGAGTGCAAAAGGAGAGCTGTACCATCCGGTATGATTTTTTAAAAAACTCCGTCATCTAACTATACAAATAGTACATTAAAAATTGACCATGATAAACCCCATTTGCTGCAAAACAGACAGCCAATTTAATATTTCAAGGGCATCCTCACGATGAAAAAAGTTCTCTTTATTCTCTTCTTTCTTCTCTCTGCAATTATCGGGCGCCCTGCATCAGCAGCTTCGAAATTTACCGGCATTATGGCAATGATAATGAAAATGCCGAACGGTTCCGCTGAAATCACCTACTTCTTTGGAAACGATGTACAACGCATGGATATGGCCATGCAGATGGATAAAATACCTGAACCTTTAAAAACAACTGTCATCACAAAAGCCTCGCAGCCGGACCAGGCTTACGTTATCAACCATCAGGCTAAAAATTACACCGTTCTCAATCTTAAAACTGCTGCTGAACAGGCAATGCTGCTCAATTTCGACAGCAACTACAAACTTGAAAAACTGGCAAAACAAACTATTAAAGGCTACAACTGCGAACACATCAGCCTGACCAGCAGCACCGAAAAACTTGAGCTCTGGGTCACCCGGGATCTTGGCAATTTTTCAACATTCAGGATCCTTCAGACGCAAAACCCCCGGCTCTCAAACACTTCACTGTCAAAAACGCTCAGCAATGCGGGCATTGAAGGATTCCCTGTAAAAATTGTTCAATATAACGATACCGGCAAGTACGACATGGAAATCATGCAAATCTGGCCAAAAGCACTTTCTCCATCAGTTTTCAATATTCCGGACGGATATCAGAAAGTAACCAACAATCAGAAACCACTTGGAAACAAGGAAAAAGAACACCTGAAAACCTTAATGGAAAAAATGAAAAAGTTCGAAAAGTAGGTTGTATATTTTGCCTACCTGATCTTATTTAATAACAGTTATTTACACCAAAATCGTGGCAGATAAAATCACTTCAAGAAAAGAGGACTATTCCCAGTGGTATATTGACCTTGTACGCTCTGCAAAACTTGCTGATTATGCTGATGTACGAGGATGCATGGTTATACGGCCAAACGGTTATGCGATATGGGAAAAAATGCAGGCCGCCCTTGACCGGATGTTCAAGGAAACCGGGCATGTCAATGCCTACTTCCCACTCTTCATTCCTGAAAGCTTTATTGCAAAGGAAGCGGAACACATTGAAGGGTTTGCCCCTGAATGTGCTGTGGTCACACACGGCGGAGGCGAAGAACTCGCTGAGAAACTCTATGTCCGCCCTACCTCTGAAACTATCATTTGGTCTTCCTATAAAAAGTGGATACAGTCATACCGGGACCTGCCTATTCTGATCAACCAGTGGGCTAACGTCGTCCGCTGGGAGATGCGCACCCGCCTTTTTTTAAGAACCACCGAGTTTTTATGGCAGGAAGGTCATACTGCCCATGAAACTCCTGAAGAATCGCAGGAAGAGGTGCTTCGCATGATCAACGTCTATAAGACATTTGCTGAAGAGTATATGGCAATGCCTGTTATTATGGGCAGAAAAACCGACAGTGAAAAATTTGCAGGAGCAGTGGAAACATACTGCATTGAAGCGATGATGCAGGATACCAAAGCACTCCAGGCTGGTACATCCCATAATCTCGGACAGAACTTCGCCAAGGCATTTGACTGTCAATTTCAGACCAAAGAGGGAAAACTCGACTATGTATGGGCAACAAGCTGGGGCGTTTCTACAAGACTGATCGGAGCCTTGATCATGGCTCATTCGGACGACCGCGGTCTGGTTCTTCCTCCAAAACTTGCATCACGTCAGGTCGTCATTATCCCGATTCTCAGGGGCGATAAAGCTGCTGTCATTGCACGGGCAGAAGGGATTGCCGACTCTTTGAAACAAAGCGGAATACCTGCTTTTGTTGACAGCAGCGAACAGAACTCACCCGGTTGGAAATTTGCAGAATATGAGCTACAGGGCATCCCGATCCGCATCGAACTTGGACCAAGAGATATCCAGAACAACATCTGTATTGCAGCACGGAGAGATACACTCGAAAAAACCGAACTGACGCTTGATGAGACACTTCCAGTAAATATTCAGGAAATCCTGAACGCCATTCAACAGAGCATGTTCGACAAGGCACTGCAGTTCCGCAATGAGAACACTTTCGAAGTCCAGAGTTATGAGGAGTTCAAGGCTGCGGTTGAAAAAGGATTTGTGATTGCCCACTGGGACGGCACAGCAGAAACAGAGGCAAAAATCAAGGAAGAAACAAAAGCCACCATCAGGGTATTGCCTGAAGAGGCTGAGTATATTGCCCGATACGGAATCGATCAACCCGGCACCTGTATCTATTCAGGAAAAGCTGCTGCGAGAAAAGCTGTCTTTGCAAAAGCCTACTGATAGCTCAATAAAGAAATCCCCCGCTCTTCATGTAAAAAACGGGGGATTTTTGATCAATAAAACGAAAGAACAAGAGCTTAGTTTTCCTTGAAAAACTCTTTCAGGCCCTCATCAGTCGGCTTCATGGCCTTATCGCCCTTGTTCCAGTTTGCAGGGCAGACTTCACCGTACTGCTCGGTAAACTGAAGAGCATCAACAAGGCGGAGAACTTCATCAACATTGCGGCCCAGCGGAAGATTATTAACAACCTGATGCTGAACAACTCCCTCTTTATCAATAAGAAACAAGCCCCTCAACGCAATCCCTTCACCATCAAGAATCACATCATAATCAGCTGATACCGTTTTGTTAATATCAGAAAGGAGCGGATAGGTAACACCCTCAATGCCACCGCGGTTTCTCGGAGTGGTGAGCCATGCAAAATGAGAAAATTTGGAATCGACCGAACAGCCAAGCAATTCGACATTCCTTTTACTGAACTCAGCAAGCTTATCCTGAAATGCATGCAGTTCGGTCGGGCAGACAAAGGTAAAATCAAGAGGATAAAAAAACAGCACAACATACTTGCCCTTAAAATCAGACAGCTTTACTGAATCAACAAACTGCGATCCGTTAACCACTGCTGCCACATCAAAATCCGGTGCCTTCAGGCCAACTAGAACACTCATTGTAATTGCTCCCTTATAAGAATTGGTTTTAAAAAAAAGATAGATATAGGATTAATTTTATCCAATATAAGCGAATGATAGGTTTCTTACAATAAAAAAATCATGACGACACCAAAAGCCCTATATCAAAACACTCTTTGCTTTAGCGTAGAACTTCTTGCGCTCTTCCATGCCATTATAGCCTCCATTGATTGTGATGCTGATAAACTCAACTGGTGAGACGTTGATAATGTTCCCTTTGTATTTTTTCTTCAAAATATCGCCGTCGGCATGGTTAGCTGCATCGTTGAGACCACGTGTTTTCCAATACTCGCAAGCGCTCCAGACAGCATATTCGGGCTGTTCAAGAAGCGTCGGCTTATTGATAAAGAGATCCCTGCGCCCTTTTTTGATACCCAGCTGCAGGTAGTTATTGCGCCCTGTTGTCTGAAAAATTCCCCATCTTTTGAACTTGACTCCATCACCAGGCTGGGTTTTCCTAAATCAGTTCTGCCCTCGTATGCTTTGCCGGAAGCGTACTCACACAATGTGTTGAAATGATCGGTTTCATGACAGGCCTGTGCGAGAAAATGAGCGTACTCCTGCGATGTATCGATATCGTAAAGCGGGCAGGTTTTGTTCATCCATTCAACAAGGCTCGGAAACAAAGGGGTTGATTTACCTGCTATAGCAGTGAGCTGTTCAACAGTAATGACAGATGCCATTTTGTGCTCCCGTGAAAAATATAGAGTTGGTTATAATCAGAATTTTGAATTCAAAATAACGAATAAATTACTTCAAATAAAGCTCCCAAGCAGCTTTCCTTCCTGAACCTTTTAACATTTACGGCTCCCCGATTTAACTCTTTATGATTATCTTGTTTCAGAGGAGCCTGTTACCATAACATGTGAACTGTATGCAATCCTACTTTAACTTTGAGAAGCACGGCACCAGTTATCGGCAGGAGACTCTTGCCGGCATAACTACTTTTTTTACCCTTTCGTACATCATAATAGTCAATCCGGCCATTCTTGCGGCGGCAGGCATTCCCAAAGATGCCTCAATGACGGCGACCATTCTCACGTCGATCTTCGGCACCCTCTTGATGGGAGTCTATGCCAAACGCCCTTTTGCCGTTGCTCCCTACATGGGCGAAAATGCCTTTATTGCCTATACGGTTGTTCACACCCTAGGCTATTCATGGCAGACGGCCATGGCGGCCATTTTCATCAGCGGCGTTCTTTTCACCTTTATTACTCTTGGAGGGCTTCGTCAATGGCTGGCCAAAGCAATTCCAGGTACGCTCAAACATAGCTTTTCAGTAGGAATCGGGCTTTTTCTCGCTTTTCTCGGCCTCAACGATATGGGGCTTATCACTCTCGGTGTTCCAGGGGCACCCGTCCAACTTGCCAATATTGCAAAACTCCCGGTTCTCCTGAGCCTCGGTGGACTTCTAATAACCGCCGTACTTCTCATCCAGAAGGTTACAGGTGCTATTCTGGCAGGTATGGCCGTCACAACGGCCGCCTTTCTTCTGATCGGCCTCGTTCCACTTCCTGCAACGGTGTTCAGTATGCCGCCGTCTCTTGAGCCGATCTTTATGAAAATCAATGTTCAGGGAGCATTGACCTGGGGCTTTGCCGGCGTCATAACCAGTGTGCTGGTGATGGATTTTGTTGATACCATGGGGACTCTTTTTGGTTTGTCGTCACGGGCTAATCTGCTTGATGATGAGGACAACCTGCCCGAAATAGAAAAGCCGATGCTGGTCGATGCGCTTTCAACCATTGCCGCATCACTATTCGGAACCACAACAGCAGGCGTCTATATTGAATCGGCAGCCGGTATTGAACAAGGTGGAAAAACAGGATTTACAGCGCTGGTCGTTGCCGCCCTGTTTGCTCTCGCCCTGTTTTTTGCCCCGATTCTTACCATTGTTCCACCCTATGCCTACGGCCCAGCGCTGGTTGTTGTCGGCATGTTCATGTTACAGTCGGTAACAAAATTCAATTTCGATGACTACAGCGAGCTTTTGCCGGCTTTTCTTACTATTGCTCTCATGATTTTCACCTTTAATATAGGGGTAGGTATCACCGCCGGGTTTATTGCCTATGTTGTTCTTAAACTTTTCACCGGAAGAGTCAGGGAGGTGCGCTCCGGAATGTGGATACTTGCCTTCCTTTCGTTTACTTTCTATCTTTTCTATCCCTATCATTAAAACGGAAAAAGGATGCTGACCGCGAAACTGCGTATAGCCCAGATCGATTGCACTCTTGCCAATTTCGATGAAAATCTTGCCGAGCACTGCTCCCTTATCGAAGAGGCTATAAAGGAGGGCGCTGATGCCATAGCTTTCCCCGAACTCTCCCTGACAGGATACAATGTTCAGGATGCCGCACAGGATATTGCCATGCATATCGAAGATTCGAGGCTTGATCCACTCCGGGAGCTCAGCAGGAAAATCTGCATTATCTGCGGGGGTATTGAATTGAGCGACGATTATGGCGTCTATAACGCTGCATTCATGTTTGAAGAGGGGATTGGACGCAGTATCCACCGTAAAATCTACCTGCCGACCTATGGGATGTTTGAAGAACTGCGATATTTTTCAGCCGGCCAGCAGATCAATGCGGTAAATTCAAAAAAGCTTGGTCGTATCGGTGTGGCAATCTGTGAGGATTTCTGGCATGTATCAGTACCATACCTGCTGGCACATCAGGGAGCGAAACTGCTCTTCGTGCTCATGTCGAGCCCTCTGCGCATGTCACCCGGCAACGGAAATCCGGCAATTGTAACCCAGTGGCAGACGATTGCCACCACGTATGCATTTTTGTTCAGCAGTTATGTCGCCTGTGTAAACCGGGTGGGCAATGAAGACAGTTTCACCTACTGGGGCAACTCATCACTTACCGGGCCTGATGGCACACTTCTCTCTGCTGCTCCCCTGTTCAAGCCGCATACTCTGGATACCGTCATTGATTTTGCGGACGTCAAACGCGCACGTCTGCACTCTTCCCATTTTCTTGACGAAGATCTCCGCCTCATCGGGGCAGAACTGAACGACATCATCAAACAGCCCAGACAATCATAACCAATAAACGGCTATTGCTCCATCGAAAAACCGGGAGGGGTCAGGCTCATTCTGTAGGCTACGGGCAGAAGCTTCATTGCAGCTAACGCATCATCCTCCCTCTCAAACAGCCCGAAAACAGCAGACCCACTGCCGGAAAGAGAGGCGAAAAGAGATCCGGCATCAAGAAGGGTCGACTTGACCTGGCGCACAGCAGGAAAGTGATCGAAAACAGCGGGCTCAAAGTCATTCTCAAAAACCGGTAAAACATCTTTTTGTCCGGAAAAACAAAGCGCTGATGCACTTGCTTTCAGATCAGGAAGCTGACGATCAAAATGCGGGTAAAAATTTTTGTACGCCCATAGCGTTGAAATGTGTTCTTCAGGAAAAACTGTGACTACATAATATGGAAGAGTAAAACCAAGATCATCAAGATCATCGCCTATACCTTTGGCATAAGCCAGACCCTTGATTTCAAGAAAATATGGGACATCTGCGCCTAGGGCCACAGCAAGTGCATGCAGATCGGACGAAGAGGCATTGACCTGCCAAAGATCGTTGAGAACCCTCAGCACTGTTGCGGCATCACTGCTGCCACCTCCAAGCCCTGCACCGAAAGGAACCTGTTTATGGAGCCTCATAGTCACCCCGCGGCTGATGCCGGCAAACTGCTGCAGAGCTTTAGCCGCCCTGATACAGAGATTGTTGTCGTCAATCGGCAGGGTTACATTGGAACAACTCATCGAAATAACCCCGGACTCGGAAAATTCGATAACATCATACCAGTTGATTGGAGCAAAAATTGTCTCAAGAGTATGGTAACCATCTTCCCGCTTGCCGGTGATAAGAAGTCCGAGATTGATCTTTGCAAAAGATTTAACTGACAAAGGAGGCATAGAATGGAATTAATTTTATAGAGATAATTTTGGCATACTCACAAACGAATAAGGAACAAAAAGCGTAAACCTCTAGAGCTGGCAAAGGTGATAAACAGAACGTATGAACTTGAAATCATGAATGGAAGATACGACTTTACGTCTGATTTTCAGGGAGGGACTCACTAACTCTTATGGCAGGATCTTTTCAGAAAAAAAAAGAGGCTTGTCTTCCCTCCAGGGGAAAAAATTTCCCAGGATTGAAAACACGCCTCTTCCACACAACACAACCAAAAATCTGAAGCAAAATCCGTTAGAACGCAACCTGTTATAAGAGATGGAAACAACTTCTGGGGAGTGCGATTAACAAGCATATTTTAGCACATCAAAACTTAAAGGAATATTAATTAAAACTTAAAAAAGACTTAAAAAAAAATAAGAAGATTATCGCAGCGACATAGCCGGCAGTGCTGGCACAATGTTTTGCTCTCAATCAGAAGACAACGCACAATTATTAAAAACTCAATGGACAATAGTGACGGAAGTCTTAAAAGCATGTCGTATTTTGATGGAGGCTTCTTTTTTTAAAAGCAGTTTGGCTAAAATGAGCATAACTGCAGCTAATTAACATACACCGCAAGCCCATGTTTTCTGACAACACCATCTTCTTTATTCGCAAAAATAGCGCACTGCTCTCTGTGGCGCTTTCTCTCGGGCTATGCGGCCCTCAGGTTCTGCATGCTGCCGAAGAACACTCCTATGCTCAAGAGATACAACAGGATGTCACTGACGACAAGGTTTATTTGTTAGAAAGTATTCGGCAAAAAGTTACCATTCCTTCTGAAAAAACAATTCTGGAAGCTCTGCTTTGTGAAGACGGCCCACAGGCAGTTATGCTGTTCCAGAAACAATTGAGGGAATATCCTGATCCAGCGCTGGATAAGCTCAGCACGTCACGAATAGCTGCCTATAATCTTGCTCTTAACGGTACGTCAGCTATACAGAAGAGTTCCATTCCGTTATCTTCAACGAAACCTCAACAGATTGTTATCAAGGCTGACACATCGCAACAGTCCATCAACCCCCAATTGCATGCCCCTCTGCCTTCAGATCAACAGCAACCCTCCGTTGTAACTGATGACTCTACGAAACATTCAACCAGGCCTCACTCGAATATACCGCGTCATTCTGCGCTGAAAGAGGATACAACGAAGCACTTCTCAAAACCACAACCGAGTTCTCCCGCTACTCTAATGGCGACATCGAAAGAGCAGAATGTTATTTACGGCCCAACAACATCAACATTGCAGTTCGGAAGTTTTGAAAGCCGCCAGAATGCGGAAGTTCTTGCAAAAAAAACTTCTCCGTATGCTTCTGTAGAAATCGTCCGAAAAGGCCAGATGTATAAAGTGCGACTGAAAACGCACTTTGCGTCAAAAGAGGAGGCTGCAGCTGCAGCAAAAAAACTGCCGGTCAAGGCAATTGTAGTTCCATCCATATAACTGCTGTAAGCTTTGAATGTAAGGCAGAAAACCCTGATGAAACGAGAGACTAATATTATTGGACAATCCGTCCTGATATCCCAGCTCAAACAACTGGCTCTCCAGGTTGCAGAAACCGATATTACTGTTCTTATCATTGGAGAAACAGGCTCCGGCAAGGAAGTGCTGGCTCGCTATATCCATGCCAACAGCCTGCGGGCTGATAAAAGCTTCATTCCTGTCAATTGTGGTGCCATTCCTGCCGGCATTCTGGAATCAGAGCTTTTCGGCCATGAAAAAGGGGCCTTTACCGGAGCTGTTCAAAGCAGAAAAGGGTACTTTGAATCTGCCGACAGAGGGACGATTTTTCTGGATGAGATCGGTGAAATGCCTCTTGAAACCCAGGTAAAATTTCTCAGGGTTATTGAAACCGGAGAGTTCCAAAGGGTCGGATCATCGGAAACCATATACTCCGATGCGCGCATTATTGCCGCTACAAACAAAAATATGTACCAGGCTGTCGCGGAAAAAAATTTCAGGGAAGACCTCTTTTACCGCCTTCGAAGTGTTGAGCTGCAGATTCCCCCACTCAGGGAAAGAGGCAAGGACATTCTCCTGCTTGCTGAAAATTTTGTGCATGAGTTTGAGCGCAAGCATACAATCATCTTTGAAGGTTTCAGCCCCGAAGCTGGCGAAATGCTGATGCGCTATGCGTGGCCGGGAAATGTCAGAGAACTGAGAAATCTGATAGAATCGCTTCTGGTCCTTGAAAAAGGGAAATACATCACCCCGGAGATTCTTGAAAAACATCTGGTACAGCGAAACCGCTATAAAAGCCTTGTCCATGATCCTTCAAAATCAGAAAAAAACGAACTTCAGGTCATATACAGCAGTATCATTCAGCTTCGTCAGGAAGTAAGTGATATCCGCCAGCTTCTGCAGCATCTCATTCAAACAAGGCCTCACGTCCCGCTTCTTCTGCCTGATACGTCAGTAATCTCTGGGCCAGTCAATACAGGCCTGGGTACAGTATCAGAAAAAAAGAACCTTTCAAATGAGGCAGAGGTTTTACTCTCCCTTGATGACATAGAAAAAAAATCCATTGCAGATGCACTTGAAATATGCGAGGGAAACAAACGGAAAACCGCCAAAGCACTTGGTATTACTGAACGAACCCTTTACAGGAAGATTAAGAGTTACGGACTTTAGGAAAGTGGGCAGTTGGCAGTTGGCAGTTGGCAGTTGG
>CAINOC010000077.1 GCA_903851385.1 uncultured Chlorobiaceae bacterium
AGTTATTCACTCGGATCGAGGTATCCAATATGCGAGTGTATCCTTCAGGAAGAAGCTGGCGAAACATGGCCTGATTCAAAGTATGAGCGGCAAAGGCAATTGCTATGATAATGCCGTCACGGAGACCTTTTTCAAAACCCTGAAAACTGAATTGGTGTATACTGAACACTATCGAACGCGGGAAGAGGCCCGATACAGTCTGTTCGAATACATTGAAGTATTTTACAACCGAAAACGGAAACACTCAACGTTAGGGTATAAGTCGCCTGTTGAGTTTTTACGTTATAATCAACAATCAATAGCTATGGCTTCTTAGGGTGTCCATTTTATTGTTGCAAGTCCAATTGCCCCATAGCCCTCGGGAGTTCGTGCGAGATCCCGTGATGCTGGAGTTTCTTGGCCTGCCAGGCACAGGCAAGCTGCTGGAGTCAAAGCTGGAGCAGGCACTGATGGACAAGCTGCAGGCGTTTTTGCTGGAACTGGGTAAAGGTTTTGCTTTTGTTGCCCGTCAGCAGCGCATCAGTACCGAGTCACAGGACTTTTATATCGATCTTGTTTTTTACAACTACCTGCTCAAGTGCTTTGTGCTGATTGATTTGAAGAGCGGAAAGCTTGTGCATCAGGACATCGGGCAGATGGACATGTATGTGCGCATGTATGACGATCTGAAACGGGGTGAGAACGATAATCCTACTGTCGGGATTATTTTGTGTTCGCAAAAGGACGAGTCAGTGGTTCGTTATTCTGTCTTAAATGGGAGTGAACAGTTATTCGCCAGCCGCTATAAATTGGTATTGCCATCCGAAGAAGAGCTGCGAAAAGAGCTGGAGCGGGAACGCACGCTGTTATTGGAGCAGTCAGAAGCGTATCAAGCGGATGGGAGCGACAATGATTAAAGCAGAAAAAAGCAGTTTTCATGAGGAACAGGTGCTCAATCTATGGATGATGGGCTTTTTTAAAGGCGATAGCTTGCACGGCATGAAGGAAAAACGATGAACAGGAAGCATTCCAACACTCCAGAGATTAACGGGCTGGTTGAAAATATTGTACCGCTTGTAAAACACACCCAGCAACTCGCACGACAGGCGGCTATACTGTATTCCCGAGAAATTGATGCAATAATACAAGATCAGGAAAGTGATTTCAGGCGGATTGAACACTGCCTGGATGGTATTCTTGATTTTTGTTTTGACGAGAAAATGCTGCAGTTATTCAAAAAGCTCTGCCGCTATTATTATAACATCGATTCGGTTGCGACAAGTGAATATGTCTTAACATACAAGGATATGTGGGATAATGGCAATTGAAATACTTGCTAGTACCCCACACATTTAAAGTATCAGGTGGTCTACCATCATACTATGAATTGAAGACGCTTCTCCTTTTCAGAGAAGCCCTCCATTAAGCTGCCAGATCGTAAAATTGAGAAACGAGGCAAAGCTTACCCACAAAATATAGGGTATCAGCAGATATGCCGCAGTGGGAGAAACCGCTTTGAACTTTACGATTGTCAGCACGATCGCCAGCCATAGCAGAACGATAACCCCAAGTGCTTTAGAAGGAGAATGAAGACCGAAAAAAGCGGCTGACCAGCTGAGATTCAAGAGAAGCTGCACACCGAATACTATGAGCGCTCCCTTTACATTTGCTTTGGCAGACCACTCTTGTACAACAAGGTAGAGTG
>CAINOC010000078.1 GCA_903851385.1 uncultured Chlorobiaceae bacterium
AGAGGAAGTTTTTGAGCTTGGATATGGTGGTGCCTTATGCGTGAACCGCTATATCGATCAAGTACTGGTGGGGGAGTCAAATGTGCACATAGGGAAATCAAACGCAAAGAGAAAGTGCGGAGGGATGTGAGAAGTTACCACAATGGACTACCTAGATCAATTTCAGAAATCTTGATCCGGGAAAAGCTGACAACTGACATTATAGTAAAAATACTGTTTATATCCAACATGTTATGGCAACAGTAAAATTAGTATTGACAAAAACCTGGGTGAAACTAAATATGGTATAGCAATCACCTTTTTCCTTCAGTCACCGGAGTGAAGACACATGCCACAACTCATATTGCCTTTGATACCAAGTGGATCGACTTCTATCAATAATATTCTTTCAGTTTGGCGGTCTGAAGAAAAATGGACCTATTTTGTTGGAATATATCCTATATATTCGCATGATTCGGGAGACAAGAGATTATTTAATCTATATACTGCCATGCTAATAGATTCTGGTGCTTGCCGTCAAATTGAAATAATCAATGCTTTCAGTATTTCAAAAAGTAATTCAGATAGAGCATTAAGTTTATATCGTTCAGAAGGTGTAGATGGGTTTTTCAAACAACGTAAAATTCGTTATGGCGGCACAATTTTAACTGATGATAAAATTGAAAAGGCTCAACAACTCCTTCTAGAAAATCTAAAAGCTGTTGATATTGCCAAAGAGTTGAATGTTCCTGCCGCCACGTTACGCAAGGCTATAAGTTTAGGTCGTCTAAAAAAGCCTTCTGAAGCTCCTGGGGTTGCCACCGAGGTCGCTCCAGAAGTGGTCGCTACTGTCGCTACTGAAGCCGCTACTACTAAGTCTGCAAGAGATCAGGAAGACGCTCATGCTGGAGAAGGAATTGGTACTGCTTGTACCCGCGTAGAGGAAAGGACTTTTGCCGCTTTTGGTATTTTATCCGGTGCACCTGCTCGTTTTGAGCCTTGCCTTGACGTTCCTAATGGAGGTGCACTCGTTGCTTTGCCGGCTCTTCTATCGAATGGTTTGATGGAAGGATCCGAGGAGATGCTTGGAGGTGTCAACGGTTTTTACGCCTGTTTTCATGTTTTGTTACTTCTTGCATTTATGGCCTTGTGCCGGATTAAGTCAGTAGAAAAATTGCGCGGTCATGCACCGGGAGAATTTGGCAAATTGCTGGGTCTTGACAGAATTCCAGAGGTCCGCTGTTTACGTAAGAAACTTGATGAGATGAGTGCAAATAATGCTGCGGAGAAATGGGCTTTGCACTTGAGTAAGTATTGGATGGATGCTGATCCTGAAGCAGCCGGTGTTCTCTATATTGATGGGCATGTCCGAGTTTATCACGGACATTTAACCAAATTGCCCAGACAGTTTGTTTCCAGAGAAAAACTATGTCTCAGAGGTGTTACTGACTTTTGGGTGAACGACGCCATAGGTCGGCCGTTCTTTGTGGTTAATAAAGTGGTAGACCCTGGGTTGCTGAATGTTTTACGCAACGACATAGTACCGCGATTGCTCAAGGACGTTCCTGGTCAACCCACAGATGAAGAACTAGCGGCCAATAAGAATCTTTGCCGATTTGTTATGGTTTTTGACCGAGAAGGATACAGTCCTGATTTCTTCCGCGAGATGTGGCTGACTTACCGCATATCGTGCATTACGTACCATAAATTCCCAAAAGATAGTTGGCCCGAAGATAGTTTCAAAAAGCATGAAGTGGCAATGCCTAGCGGTGAAATAGTAACCATGATGTTGGCCGAGCAGGAAAGTTTCATCGGTTCTGGGGAAAAATCCATACGGGTGCGGGAAGTGCGAAAGCTAACTAAATCGGGTCATCAGACCAGCCTCGTTAGTACCTGCTATGAGGGCTGCCATACCCTGCTTGCAGCACGTATGTTCAGCCGTTGGTGTCAGGAAAACTTCTTTCGTTATATGATACAACACTTCGGAATTGATCTACTTTCTGAGTATGGGACAGAAGACCTTGATGACGCGGAAAAGGTGATCAACCCGGCCTGGCGCGACCTGAAACGATCGTGCAATTCGTTGGCAAATAAGCTTCGATACCGAAGCGCAGTCTTCGCCGAAATGTCTTTGCATCCTCAAAGCGAGGGAAAAACTACCCGTTATGAAAAATGGCTTGCTAAAAAGGCTGATTTACTTGAGGAAATCCAGAATTATGAACACCAGATTAAAGAGGAGAAGGCTCGCCTGAAGATAACTCCACACCATATCAACTGGTCGCAACTTGAAGAAAGAGACAGCTTTCAACGATTACTACCTGGCCGCAAACGTTTGATGGATACGGTCCGGATGATCGCATACCGAGCGGAAACCGCAATGGCCTCTCTACTTTTGGGGCCAACGGTAAATTTCGTAGCAGCACGGACATTATTACAAAATCTTTTCGTTACTGGAGCAGACATTCTACCAGATAACGATAAAAAAATACTACTTGTTCGTATTCACAACACGTCAAGACCAGCAGCTAATCGTGCTATTGAGCAACTTTTATTAAAGTTGAATGAAACTGAGACTATCTATCCAGGTACAGAAATGCGACTTAGGTATGCACTCAATGGAGGTAAAGAAAAAAATTCGGATATAGTACCAGCCTAATTTCACATAAGTAAGACCCAGGTAAGGATTTCTGAAGTTGTCTCGTGGCGCGGCCTGCCAAGCAGCGGCACCAAACCCCAAAAGCGCGACTATTTTTTGGCCGAGCATGACAAAGTACCTCAACTGGGCGCCGGGAAGCGGCGTATAGCCCAGGTAGTGATAGCGCTCAACATACTCGTTCCAGAGCCTGGACTGGTGCGGTTCTACCATTCGCAGCACTAATGGCCCCAGATGGCGCACCGGACCCGTAACAGTACCACAAGGGTCAGTTGCCGTAGTTAGCTTGACGCCTCGCGGTGGTTTCTGAGATCTGAGAGGTGGAGGGAGCACAATCAGGCCATCCGCATGCATACGCAACATGACCACGCGGCACGACATCTCCTTGAGACCGCCATCAGGCTTGTGCCATTGCAGCATGCGGCAAACATGCTGGGACAGAGCCAGACGGTGGTACTCCGGATGGTCGACCATCAGTTGTCGTATCTGGGTCATTTCCGCAACGGTGAAAATACGCCCGCAGTATTTGGTCATGTGGAGTCCATTCGTGCATGTGGTGGTTTGGCTAAATGTTCCCGCCGTTCTTC
>CAINOC010000079.1 GCA_903851385.1 uncultured Chlorobiaceae bacterium
ATCATCAGCTCAACAGCATCTACCTTGAACTCTTTGCTGTACTGTCTGCGACTCCCGTTGCCTGTCGGTGTCATGTTTTATATCTCCTTTTGATTGAAGATATGACTTCTCACACTGTCCACGAAAATATAGCAAGTTCAGTCGTACCGTATAAATGAGGAGCCATCTCCAAAGGCACACCTTGAGATTGACTGCTCAGACTCAAGACCGTTTTACGACCTTGTAGTAGAAGCTCACCATAGGCCTCTTGGTTTTGTTGTAACTGAAACAACCCCTGGAGTCGTGATCGTGCCCGTTCCGTCATTTTAGTAACCATATTAATTTTCATTGCGATCCACTTTTACCGATAGTCGCAGTCTAATCGTTAACTTTTTGATTTTTGGTATTCTAGAGCAGCTCATCGGTGGAGTGCTTCACCAGGGCTTAAGAAAAACATTCATTTCATCCAACAGAATTTCGGCAGAATACCGCTGAACCATACCTCTCCATCCGCTTAATTCACTCTGGAGAGTACTCAGATACTCGAACTAAACTTAATCATCACCAGCCTCACAAACTTCTGCCGCCGTCAATACTTGCTTAAAAATACTCTATTCTGGTTGACATTTTTGCAAATGGAATAAACGGAAAGCATAAGTCCAAGAAGACCTTATCAGAAATCATATAGTAGATCACTATCGCCAGTTTTCTCTGCTTTTATTAGCCTGAGATCAAGCGATTTCAAGCGTTTTGTTATTCCTTTGTGACTCTCTAGCCGTAACTCATTATTTTATATGACTTTCTTGTATTAATATGCATATTATTTCACCAAGAAAGCAGTCGTTCTAAACCGGCAGGTGGTGGACAGGTCAAGCAAACGCCCTAAAAACCGCTCAAAATTCTTTTTTTCTATAAAGATGATCGTATACAAATACTCCGGCTTATCTCAAACACGAGGACTGCATAATTTTATTGATGCCTTAAAACATGGGAAACTATGGTTTTCAAGTTTCCATAACCAAAACGACCCTATGGAAGGCATTTTCTGGCATAATCCTAACGACAGAGTCCTTGCAAAATCAATAACCGAAGCAAAAAACAAATACACCATCTGCTCATTCGGATCATCGAGGAGAAACTCTACCCTTTGGTCTTATTATGCAGATGGATTTAGAGGCGTTTGTATGGGCTTAAAACCGGATCAAAAATTCAGCGCCGATTTGATCAAAAAGATAGAATATGTTCACTCGGATGAGTTTTCACTCATCATTAAAACAACAGATCCAGACATCCTTGCCCTTGAACTTATCACAAGAAAATTGATTCCTTGGGCTAAAGAAAAAGAAATCAGATTGTTGCAGCAAGATGAAGAACGGCCTATTGAGGTAGGCAAATGCATGTCTCTTCTTTTTGGCCGAAATGTGAGCTTAGATAATATAAACGAGATAATAAGCCATATTACTTACACTGATTTGCTGAACACGACGGCCGTTTCAAGATTCCTGTGTTCATAGCATCACCAAGCGACAACAGCCAAGTTCACCTGGACAAGATTTTAACCGCCGAGCAGCTCATCAATGACTTCATTGCTTATCACGATTGGCGATCCGGTTTTTCAAGAACATTTTAGCAGTTTCAATTACCTTCCTGTCGCAAAACCGGGAAGATCAAAATCATTTTTTCAGCAATAAATTACCTGAACTAAACAAGTAAACCCAACCAAGAAACCGGACCGAATCAATCATATGACAAGTAAAGACATCGACGATCCGAAAAATAAACGACTCTGCTACCACTGCATCAATGAGCAATACTTACACGCGGAAGTGAAGCGGAATGGGAAACGTAGCAAATGCTCTTTCTGCGGTCGAAATGCCCGATCATATACGATACAGGAAATGGCTGAGCGTATTGAAAATGCCTTTGATCAGCACTACCGTCAAACCTCTGATCAACCAGATTTCTGGCAGCAATACCTCATTTATGACAAAGAGTCTTATTATGAATGGGAGCAGGATGGTGAGCCGGTAGTGTCGGCAATCTCTAATGCTGCATTAATCACAGAAGAAGCTGCAAAAGATATTCAGGCAATCCTAGAAGCAAAGCATTTCGACTTGGAGGCAGCAAAATTGAGAGAGGAATATGAATTTAGTTCAACATCTTATTATGAAGAGAAAGAGCCAAGCGATGAAGCCTGGCAGGGGGAGTGGAGCAATTTCGAAAATTCATTGAAAGCCGAAGTGCGTTTCTTTAGCCGTAGTATGTCGAAGCATTTGGAAAGCATCTTCAGCAGTATCGACATAATGTCAACGACTGACGGTAGGCCTGTCGTTATCTACGCCGGACCAAAGGCTAATTTAAAAACACTCTTTCGGGCCAGGGTATTTCAGTCTGATGAAAAGTTAACAGAATCACTTTGTCGACCTGATCTGCATATTGGCCCACCTCCTGCAGTTCTTGCAATCGCTGGACGTATGAACGCCCATGGCATATCTGTATTTTATGGTTCAAATGATCAACGTGTCGCAATTGCTGAGGTGAGACCACCCGTTGGCAGCAAAGTAGTTGTTGGCCGTTTCGACCTCCTACGGCAGCTTCGATTGCTTGATCTAACGGCACTCAGTTCAGTCATGGAGAAAGGCAGCATTTTTGATTCTGGGTGGGCTTATCGGCTTGAGCGAGCATCTTTTTTGCGCTCTCTAAGTTTGCGCCTCACGCAGCCAGTAATGCCAGATCATGAGGCTTTCGAATACCTCTCTACACAGGTGATTGCTGATTTCCTTGCAAACGAAAATGATCCTAAGGTCGATGGAATCATCTTTCCGACAGTTCAGGCAGCCGGTGATGGGTTGAACATCGTGTTATTCCACAAATCATCTCGTGTCGAGTTAATGACTATCACAAAGGGAACTAAGATTGAAGCTAAATTGGGCCGCTTTAACGAGGAAGGCTGGAAACCTGGTTATTCAGTAACCGAAATTATACCATCAGAAAAACCAAGCGTGAAAGAACGCAGTTTAGTCCAATTGCCAGAGTTTCCAAGATTCGGGAATGAACAAAAAAGACCCATAGATAAGGATCTACGTGATGTCACATTGCGTATCGACACCGATTCAATCCAGGTACATATCGTGCGTAGTGTTCAATATCAGTACGAATCACACGAGGTTCGGCGACATCAGTCTGAAGAAAACGGTTATAACAAGGATAAAATGTTCGGAGATGTCAGCTTATAATTTTGCTTACTCACAACTACAGCCATCAGCAAACGTATCCCCTCTATGATGATACTATGTACTCCCTGATCATTTGGCATCGACCAGATAAAAATTGAACTTGAAATTTTTTTGGTGGTATTTTTGATGGTATTTTATTTTTCAAACACACCTATTCCATTATTTAATGGCATTTTAGAGTACCTATTCGATAGGCACCCTCGCTAGGCAGCCCTGCCTCAGTAGTTGAGTGGTAGTTATCATCTCGGCAACTTTGTGGAAAATATCACAAAGTCATGTCAACGATACACGTCTTTACGATGAGCAACTCGAATAACCAAGACACAAACTTCGGCATCCTTAATATCGCACAGGACACGATAATCACCAATACGGTAACGCCACAGGCCTGAAAGATCACCCTGTAAAGCCTTACCGCTCTGTCTTGGATTCAATGCTACCCTTTTACGTAAATACGTGATGATCCGTTTAGCCTCTTGCTGATCAATACGGGCAAGTCCTTTTTCAGCTTCACGGGTGACCTCAATCTTCCAGACCAAGGCGGTGCTCCACTTCGTCTAAACTGGAAATTGGCTCTTCACCACTTCTTACCCGTTCTAATACCTTCTCAGCAAAATAGATATCCTCAAGATCATCAAGGTGCTCAAGAATCGCTTCCCGTATGTAAAATGTTTTGGTTCTGCCTGTTCTTTTGGCAAGAGTATCAAGCCGCTGTCCAATACTTTTCGGAATGCGAATACCTATTATTTGATCTGCTTTTTCCATTGTATCCTCTCATTATATCCTGTTCCTCTCCATTTGAAGAACATGTTAAACATTTTTATTCTGGCATCAAAAAGAAGTTCCGGATTGCTCGCGCTGAAGAGCCTCAAAGAGAGTTTTGGCTTCTAAACCGGGATTGAGTGATAGCCTTATATTAATACCCCAGAGGAAATTACGTTATCGTCCTTCGGCCGCAATCCGTCGAACCACGGTCTGCAATATCCCTCCGTTCCGGAAGTATTCCACCTCAATAGGACTATCAATCCTGCACTGCAGGGTGAATTGAATAGTCTTTGCAGTTTTCGGATCGGTCGCTACAACATTGACAAAGTCACCCGGCTTGAGGGAATCACTGATGGCTATATCGAAAATTTCACGCCCCGTAAGACCTAGACTGGCGGCGTCCTGAGCATCACAGAACTGGAGTGGCAAAACACCCATACCAATCAGATTAGAACGGTGTATACGCTCGAAACTCACAGCGATGACCGCACGTACCCCAAGCATCGCCGTACCCTTGGCCGCCCAGTCACGACTGCTTCCCATCCCGTAATCCTTTCCGGCAATAACAATCAGGGGAACCCCAGCCTCCTTGTAATGCATGGCCGAATCGTAGATGCTTCTCACTTCTCCATCACCATCGGAGCGGAACAGGGTCGTATATCCCCCTTCAGTGCCTGGCGCAAGTTTGTTGCGGAGCCTGATGTTGTCGAAGGTGCCGCGAACCATCACCTCATGATTTCCGCGCCTTGACCCGAAAGTGTTAAAATCCTTCTCAGAAACTCCTATTGACAGAAGGTAGGCCCCTGCCGGTTGACCGGGCTGGATCATCCCAGCCGGACTGATATGATCGGTTGTCACGCTGTCGCCGAACAGCGCGAGACAACGACCTCGGCGAATCGAGGCGACACCCTCTGGATCGGGCCCGATACAATCGAAAAACGGAGGCTTGCGGATATAAGACGAATCAGGATCCCACTGATAAAAAGCATCGCCGGCCGTTTCGATCGCCCGCCAGCGTTCCGGCCCTTCATAAACTTCGGCATAACGCTTCTCGAAATACTCCGGCAGAACAACAGATCGGGCTATCTCGAGAACCTCTTTGTCAGAGGGGTAAAGTTCACGGAGAAAGACCTCGCGACCTTCGCCATCAGCTCCAAGGGACTCGCGCTCGAAATCGATGGCAATGGTACCGGCAAGGGCATAGGCAATGACCAAAGCCGGACTGGCCAGATAGTTCGCCTTGACGAGCGGATTGATCCTTCCTTCAAAATTGCGGTTTCCAGAAAGCACACTGGCAACGACGAGATCACCCTGCCTGACAGCCTGGGCAACAGGTTCAGGTAATGGACCGGAATTACCGATGCAGGTGGTACAGCCAAAAGCCACATTACTGAATCCCAGCGCATCAAGATCATCCATAAATCCGGCCGATGCAAGGTAATCAACGACCACCCGTGAACCGGGCGCAAAAGAGGTTTTGACCCATGGTTGCGGAAAAAGCCCGCGTTTACGCGCGGCTCTTGCCATGAGTGCGGCGGCAATCAGGATTTCCGCATTGCTCGTATTGGTACATGAGGTAATTGCAGCAATAACCACGGCACCGTCACGCAGCGAGACCTGCTGACCATGCATGGTGATTTCTATGCCTTTACTGACCGGATCGGGATGTGATGCAACAGCAACGCCACCTTCGGAAGCCATCTGATCGGTCTCCAGAATGGAAGGTTTAGAGAAAACCGTCGAAAGGTCTTTCATCCATTGGCTGCTCATCGCCGTCATGTCGATCCGATCCTGCGGCCGTTTCGGGCCAGCCAGCGATGGGCGAACCGTTGTCATGTCAAGCTCGATCACTCTACTGAAACAGGGTATATCAGCCACTTCGTGCCAGAGCCCCTGTTGACGCGAGTAGCGCTCGACAATTTCGCAGAGATCTTCCCTGCCACTGAGGGCAAGATAGTCGAGGGTCTCATCATCGACGGGAAAAAAGCCTGTGGTTGCACCATATTCAGGAGCCATGTTCGCCAACGTTGCACGGTCAGGCAGAGAAAGCGAAGGAAGGCCCGGCCCGAAAAACTCTACAAATGAACCGACAACGCCCTCACGTCGTAAGATCGACGTCAAGGTCAGTACGAGATCGGTCGCACATACGCCTTCAATAAGAGCACCATACAACCGAACACCGACAACTTCGGGTAGCAGCATGTATACCGGTTGACCAAGCATGACGGCTTCGGCCTCTATGCCGCCAACTCCCCAGCCAAGCACACCAAGCGCGTTGATCATGGTTGTATGACTGTCTGTACCGACAAGGGAATCCGGATATGCGATACCGTTTTCGAGATGAACGACGTCGGAAAAATATTCCAGGTTCACTTGATGGACAATACCGGTACCTGGAGGAACAACATGAAAATTGCTGAACGCTTTTTCACCCCATTTTAAAAACTCGTAGCGTTCCATGTTACGCTCAAATTCCCTTTCGAGGTTTTTTTCAAACGCATCAGGTGCCCCGAAATAATCAACTTGCACGGAATGGTCGATAACAAGATCGCAGGAAACAAGGGGATTGATCCGTGAAGCATCTCCACCAAGAGCCGCACACGCTTCACGCAGAGCAGCCAGATCGACGATGGCAGGTACACCGGTAAAATCCTGCAAAACGACTCTTACCGGTTTGAATGGAACTTCGACCTGCGGCTTCGCCGAAGAGCCCCAATTCGCTATCGCCTCGATGTCGGCCTTGCGTATCGTGTAGTTATCGAAATTCCGCAATGCTGCTTCGAGTAGTACCTTTATGGTTTTTGGATAAGCACCTAAGCCCGGCCAGATTTTTTCAAGGGCTCGAAGGGAATAGCAGAAAACCTCTCTCTTTTTCAGGGAAAGCGGCAAGCATACGCCAAACGGGTCAAGAGGTTTATTCATGGTGAAATTGGGTTAGATTGCCCGAAAACTCTTCTTTGATCGGTACTATTTTTTGGCACGGGGCAGCATGAAAGGTCAACTATGCATTATATTTCATAGTATTTATCTACCAAAATAAAAGCTCTTCAGTTCCTTGTGAGCAATTTTATCATTGTTCACTTTTCAGGTCTACATCCGCTCGTCAACGATAATCTCTTCCTTACTTATTTTCGATAAAGTGACAGTGCAAAATTTTTGGCATCTATCCCTTTTCGTTATGTTTGTTTGATATTTCCATCTTTCAATGATGTTCCTAAACAAATGGAGGGTTACTGGATATGAAAGGCAAAGTCGCATTGGTCACAGGTGCAAGCCGCGGGATAGGCCGGGCTACGGCCAAACTTCTCGCTGCTGAAGGCGCGGCTGTAGCGGTAAACTATTTCCAGAGTGAAAGCTCAGCGATCGCTATTGTTGAGGAAATTATAACCGCAGGTGGCAGGGCGCATGCCTTAAGGGCGGATGTCCGCGACCAGGAGCAGGTGCGTTTGATGGTCGCGGAGGTAGAAAAAAACCTCGGCCCGGTCGACATCCTGGTAAGCAATGCTGCGATCGGTTTTCCGGTAAAACCATTCACGCAATTTGCCTGGAATGACTTCGAAGCAAAGCTTTCGGGAGAGCTCAAATCGATATTTTTCAGCTGCCAGGCTGTGCTGCCAAGCATGATCGAGAGGAAGTCGGGAAGCATCATCGCTATTTCAAGCACCCTTTCACGTCACTCATCGCCAGGTTTCATTGCCCACTCCACTGCTAAATCCGGCCTTGATGCCTTCGTCCGCTCTCTTGCCGAAGAGGTTGGACCCTTCGGCATACGCGTCAATGTGGTTGCCCCCGGACTTACGCTGACCGATGCTACCTCCTGGTTGCCCGAGGAACAGAAAGCGATGATGGCGGAAATGACCCCCCTGAAGCGGGTTGCCCTCCCGGAAGACATAGCAGGTGTGGTGCTTGCAATTGCTTCCGACCACAGCCGATTCGTGACGGGCTGCTACATCCCGGTTTCGGGAGGGTTGCTGATGCTGTGACCAATGCTCCTGTTACCTTTTCAGAAGTCGTATCTCATTCCAAGCAAAATATTATTGCTTGAAAAATTAACCTTTTCGTTCATGACACTGGAAACCCCTTCCGGCTTGAGATACTGGTATCCCAGGTCAATGGTGACATTCGAGGCAATCTTAACGCCCACACCGGCACCGACCTTCCATGCAAACACGGTCTGGTCAACATAATTATCAGCAGTGTTGATATCGGCTATACCGACACCAGCAGTCACATAGGGTGAAAACGCTGATCCCATATTGAAATCGTAATAGCCGTTAGCCATAATCGTTGTTAACGATGGGCCAGGGTAAGAATAATCGGAATACGAGTTTTTTTGGTAACCAACGCCAATCTCAACTCTTACTGGTTTTAAATTGTAACCAAATGCTCCATTCCACAGAATATTGTTATCCAGTTTGTAATCGACACCATCAAACGCCACGTTTGGTAGTCCAAGACCAACAGAACCGCTCACATATGCCCCTGCATTTGCCAAAGATGCACCAAGGACAGAAAAAAGGATAACAAGAAACAGCTTTTTTTTCATGATTTCACCGTTTAAGTTTTTATGAAGACAACTTCAAGAAATTGCGAATCAGGGTATACCGAATAATTCACAAGTTCTTCTAAAGCAAATGAAAAAGGGATAACCCTTTAACATATCATTACCTATGTGATAGAGATTTCCAAGCATTCAAGTTGTGCAATAACAATAGCACCACGAGCATATATATAATATATAAAATCCAACTAACAAGTTACTGATGAACTCGAAAGCCTCCCAAGCAGCAGGTCGCTTTTATCTGCCTTATAATGAGACATATACGACTCGATATGATACTCTCGAAATAAGGAAGCAGGAAAGTTTTGACTTATAAATATTATCGGATCAAAATAAAACATTATGTAATAGCGTTTTAGGGTTTTTATTCTGATTGATGCGAAATCCGGAATGATTATTGCATATAAATTAAGTAAATCTGTGGTTCATTATTTTTGTCGGCAGCTCATGAAAAAAATCATATATCTTTTTTTAGCGTTTATCATTTTTATGATGAAGGCGCCTGTTATGGTTAGAGCTGATGTCACCGTGTTGAACTATAGCATCCAGACTGATGATAATTATCAAATATTTCTAGCAACCGATAATTCGGTTCAGGGAGATTTGATAGCTTCCGGAACAGGGTGGGGTAATACCCATATAGGCACTTCCAATCTCAATCTCACTCCCGGACAGACTTATTTTCTCCATGTATACGGCGATGATTCGGGTGGCGGCCCGGCAGGATTCCTTGGACAATTTTCTCTGAGTGGATCAAGCGCTGTGTTTGCCAATAATACCGCCAACCTTCTTACGAACACAACAAACTGGCAGGTAACTAGCAGTGGAACGACATCGCCGACCACTTACAATGCCGCTTTGTGGAACACGGGCAGCTACACTACCCCGATGTCCGCGGGCACTAATAGCTCTAATTTAGTTTGGTCACAAAACAGCTCCATAAACAACAGTGCTCAATGGATTTGGTCTAAATTCGACTCACCCACGCAAAACAACGGCAATTTTAACTACGACAGCTATTTTACTACACAAATAACATCTGGACCTGTACCTGAGCCATCATCAATGATCCTTCTTGGCATCGGTTTAGCCTGTGGAGCTGTCGGACTAAGGAAAAAAAACTCAGCAACAGCTTCAGTGAATTGCTGAAATTTACACCAGCCAAATCGACACTAATAAGGTGCCTGTCGGTTCACGCCAAAGTTGGCAACCCTGAATCGAATTCTCCATCGTTACCAGACCTCCGCTGACTATCTAACTGCAAGTTTACAAGCTGTTCTGACTTGGCAGGATGTGACGTGTACCCACGAGCCGCCTCACAACAAAAGGAAATTTTTGTCCCAGTCATCGTGTACTCATGGTATACATTCATGCTTGTTCGGTTTATTTTTCGTTTTGATCCCATGAATGTGTTTTTCCAGGATTCTTCTCACGAACAGCAAGAACAGATCGAGCACCAACAAAACTAAGCCGAATTTGGTGATGGTACCTCCAGCTTCATGTATTGAAGTGAACGTGTTCAATATGTAACCACCAAGCATCAGAATGAATGAAACGAACATGACAAGCTGCAACCAGTATTTTGTCACCACTCCCAGGAAGGTTTTAGGCGTCGAAAAATCCAGCATCCCAAGCAGAATCCAGTTCAGGTCCTTGAGGTACCCGCTGATTTTTCCCATGATGCCCTGTCCACCATCAAGACGATCGACCATCGAAGAGAGAATCGCCGAAGAACGTCCTGCCTGCCGGAGGCTTTTTTCAGGATCGAAATCGCGGTTGAAGTCATAGTTTTCGATGAATTCCGTTTTCCATTCGAGTGGATTTACGGGAGAAGTGCCAGTTGCAGGTTTGTTTATTCTGTCGAAAGGAATCCTGATGCTTTCGATTCTTTTGTATTGTCTTTCACTCCTCTCGTTCTCGAACCTGGCACTTTTAAGTTCAGGCAACCACGCCTTGGTCGTTTCGTCGATGATGGCTTGCTGGGCCCTGAGAATAGATTCTGTTCTCATTGCAGCGTCGTTGTCATCGGGGAGCAGCGCAGTGATGATCCTTTCAGCGGCATCGAGCCTTCCCCACAGGATATCGTTCCGACGCCATTCGCGCTCGAAGAATCCTCCGAACGAACTGAGGGAGATACCAGCAAGCTTCGATTTATTCTTTTTCGATTCATCCCACAGCGAGGTAGCATCGGCAGGGCTAATCCGGTATATGCCGACAGGCTTGCCTTCTCCGTAATCACCTCCGGCGAGAAGCGGAAGTTTCGTCGAATCCGTGAGATCATAGCCGTAATCGTAGAAATACCATATTCGCCCGGCGATGTCGGGAAACAGCTTGCCCAGTTCCTCAAGCGCCCCGTACACATCAACACAGAGGGCGAAGGTTCCTTGGCATGGGGGACCTAAGGGCTGGCCGCTTTTTCTCTCCATGGCGCACCATCCCTTCTTGATGATCACGTTCATTCGTCCCATGAGCCAGTCGATCTTCTTTGCGATCTTCTTCTCGATTTCGTCCGGCCCGATTTTTGAATCGAAACAATTGGCAAGTTTATCGAAGGATGCATAAATTGACGATCCCTCACGATCGGCATTTTTGCGGGTAAGCTGCACTTCGATATCGTCCCTCAGGTTCATGGCCTGAGGAGCAAGAGGATTCACGGACGAATCGGTGAGAAGAAGAGCCCTCAGGCGGTATAACTCCCTGATGGAAGCGACCAGCTTTAACCTGAAAGCCCGGATGGCCTTCTCAAAAGTTATGTCGAGCGACGTTGATTCCTCGATGAGTTTCCTGCCACAGTCGTCGATCAGGCCGAAATAGAGCTTTTCAGGGGAGCGATCCTTGATCGCTTCCTCGATGGTCTTCCTCAAATGGTTCAGCCTTCTTATTCTGAAGTCAATGTCGAAGTTACGGAAGAAGACGTTTTCCGTCTTTTTACCAGTTTTTTCACACTCTGTGATCAAGGAGGCAAATCTATGTTCCCGCCATGCACTAACGATCTTTCCAACTGCACCAGAGATGTCCGGGCGTTTTTCTGCATCCATTGCCCTTACAACTATCTGGGTGAGCAAGTTGGTCTGCTTGTCCAGGCGGGTGTAGTGATAGGTCTCATAGCCGCTCCCAAGCAGGTGCACCATATAGTCGAGGTCCCTCTTGTCGTACTTTGGCAAATGATGCTGTATTGTTTTCTGGCCCCTGAGCCGCTTTTCGGAGGGTGTGCTTTCCGATACATCCTTCCAAAACTCCAGCACTTTCCGGTCATCTTCGGTGACCCCGGAATCAAAAGCCAATGCGCCACTAGCCCCTCTGATTGAGAAGAGCCGGTCGATAGACACTGATTGATCGCCGGTTGTCTGCAGTCGCCCGGACTGTTCCCAGAATTCAATAAACTGCTTTACAATGATCTCTTTCAGCCGAGAGGCGTTCCTTTCATCGATCTTGTCCATGATCTCCCCGACAGCTTCAAGCCATTTGTTGCGCTCTGTCACGCCTTCCAGTTCCTGGCGGATGGTTTCGTATCCGGGTAAAGTGTGGAACGCCAGCATCGAATTTCTCATAAAGGAGATCTCATTGGGATCTTCGATCTTACCAGGTTGTTCCGGAACGGGGTCAATATAGAGCAGTTTTCGTATTACAGGGCAATAGGCTTCCCGGGCATGGATCGCTTTGATGGCATGGCCAAAGGGACGGTTATCGAGGTAACCCCCATCCGCAAATTCACGATCTTCAAGCTTCAGACCGGCATTTGATTTTTCGTATTCGCTGAAGAAGGTTTTACGCCATTCGGGCAAAAAATGGCTGAATATGGCATGGTTTTCCGAATCGCGGCGTCTGAGGAAATCCATCACATCACGGATCGTCACCGCTTCGAATGCGGTCGGAAAAGACGAGGTGCAACGGGATGCGAAGGCGAGGATGGTATCGTGTTTGCCGTCGAAGTGGTTCTGGTCACGGCTCGGATAGAGCTCCAGGGAGCGGTACATAAATGGAAATACATGCTTGTGAAGACGTTCGTAAGCTTTCCCGTCACTGAGGAGGATCGGTTTTTCCAGACCGCGCAGGTCGGTGGCGGTCACATAAAGGTCGAGCGTCTTTACATGACTCTGCTCACTGAGACCACCACCTCTGATCTCCTTTTCCTTTTTCTTCGCAGCATTTTCCATATCCATGAAGGCTCCGAGAAGCTTGGCGTACATCCTCTGGCTGTTAAACAGTGAGGTTTTGGGGCTTTTCGAAGGAAAGAGGCCGGGCTCCGACTTCTTGTCGTTGAGAAGTTTGTCTACGTCACCCTCCTCAAGCCAGATGGTTTGCAGTGCATTGAGGTCGTCGAGCCCTCTGACCAGTGCCTTCGCGAGGCAAACTCCATTGATTCCACCGGCAGAGGTGCCCGATATGATGTCTACCACGAATCGGTAGTCGTCGGAGGCGTCATTTCTTTTTTCGGTTAGATAGGCGGCAATGTCGCGATAGACTGCAGTAGTCCCGTTCAAATTGTTGGGACCGGGGACGAGCGGCGAAGTAGAGTGCACCATGTTCAGGAGTTCCTGGACGATGCCATTCATGTAAACAGCAAGCGAAATCCCCCCATAAATTACAACGGCAAAGCGGACTTCGGTAGTGATCCTGTCTGAGTGGTTCATCTGCTGCTCCTTTTCCTGAATTCAAACATGAAAGTCAAGAATTGCTTAATTTATAAAAGAGGGGAAACAACTGGGCGTAACTACCACAATGAGCAATCAAGAACTGCATATTACAGAGAACTTCGAATCGAGCAAAAATGAAGTGCAGAGGTATCGAAATGACTACGTAACAATGCCCCCACTTACTTTAGATGGAAGGGAGCATTTTTTGTGGTTACGTAACAAAAGAACACTTAAGTACGCTTCTTTTGCTTCTATTATTTACCAATAAAAAAAATAAAAACCAATTTCTCTCTTCTTCGCAATAAGTTTGTCTTCAACGCCTAATAATTCGGCATAAGCACATCACACCCGCGAAGATTTTTGAAAGAAATTCAATTCGCTGTTATTGTCCTGTTAATTTTTTATAATCAAGAGAGAACGTGAGTAAATACAAGGGGTTGCAGACACTCATTTTAAAAACGAAGAGCGTGCAGAGCTGTAACACAGAAAAAAAATAGAATTATGAAACCATGAAGACACAACTGCAAAACATTATTAACCTGATCGAGGCAGGGCAGTTCAATGAAGCTTATAGCGCCCTGAAAGTTCTAAGAAAAGACCAGACACTTTCAGACGATATCCTGGAAATATTAGAACTTGCGAGCATTGAAATCGGAGTGACAGAAAAGCGCAGGCAGCTGGAACCGCAGGGCGGGTTTTATGCGAAAAGTGCGGTATTGAGACTGCAGGAAGCGTTAGGCGACCCAGATGCTGGTGAACGGCTGAGACAACTGAAGGAACAGATGAACCTTACGTTAGATGCTTTAGCCCTCCAGTCAAAAACTGACAGCATAAAAAATGAATCCATTCCCTGATCAGCAAACGTATACAAGAAACCTTGGGGATGCTTACGATGAATATTCCACCGGAACGATACCAACCTGAACGAATTGATCCGGCTCAACTCGGGGGCTGGCTGAGTTGGTCACTCGGATTCTTTTCAGAAACAGTGCTGCAAAACCCTTTTCTGGATCTGACTCTGCAACTAGACCTGACGGAAGCTTATGCCAGATATACAGCCCTTAAAGCATCGGGTGGAGAGGGTACTTTTTTTGCCTTTCTGGTCTGGCATCTTGCCCAGGCACTGGCGGCCCACCCTTCGTTTAACCTTCGCTGTATCGGTGATGACTGGTATGTGTTGCACAACCCTCCTATTTTTATACCTGTCGCTGTAGGTGGCTGCACTCGTTTTCGCGACATCGTCCTTGAAAATGTTTACCGGCAGGACTACCCGACCTTCATTAACCAGTACCTTGAAAAGCTGGCAATGGCCCGCAGAGCTGATGGTGAAGTTGGCAAATCCTGGGAGGTGTTTGATTATGCCCATTTCATTGGCAACCTGCCTAACCTGAGATTCACTGGCATGTCGCTGCACTGGCGTTCAGACCAGATTCATGGGCAGAGTTTTTTCTATTTCGGGCAGCGATACCAGGATGGTGAGCGCTTGCTTATGCCACTATCAGTTAAACTGCATCACGCATGTACAGACTTTTTTGTGCTCGACGAATTGATTGTCGATTTCAACCGGCGACTGTTGATGCCGTAGAGGGGTAACCAAAAATTGCAGGAAGGCAGAAATCTGGATCAAAAGCAGCTCAATGGGCTTTATTCAATTTTTTTCCGCCTGGTCGACTTCCAGTTCCACATACCTATATCATCCCTTATTGCTTCGCAGACGTCGAGAACGTATTGCAGTTGAGGCTTTTCAAGACCGCTATGGATGGAAAATCGCATAAGAGAACGGGTTTTTGGCGTGGCAGGAGCCATAAATACCGATCCAAAAACACCCCGTTCCTCAAGAGCATCGCGAAGAAGTTCCGTATCTGATTCCAGGCCACCTTCTATAGCAATAACCTGGGATTTACTGGAGATGTTATAGCCGAGGTTACGAATCCCGTTGCGGAAGAATTCCGCATTGTGATGAAGATTTACTCTGCGATAGTCATCTTTTTTTATGACCTCAAGTGTTGCCTGCAACCCTGCAATTTCATAAGAGAGAAGGGCCGAACTGAAAATGGCCGGGAAAGCCAGGAAGGGATAATATTTGGCGAATTTTCTGGAGCATATAATAATCCCGGCACGCCCGGCAAATGCTTTGGCAAGACTGGCTGTAATAAAGTCAACTTTATCGGTCAAGCCAAGGGAAGCCACCAGACCAGCCCCGTGAAGACCATGGGTACCTAAGGAGTGCGATTCATCGATAACAGAAATGCAGCCATACCTGTTGGCAATGCCAATAATATCCAGAAGGGGAGCTATATCGCCGTTGGTGCTGTAGAGTGAGTCAAGAAGCACAATCCCCTGGCCACGTTCATTGATCAAGCGCTCAAGATGAGCAGGTTCATTATGCCGGAAGGCATAAGGAGTAGCCCCTGATGTTTTAACCCCCTCCCATAAGGACATATGGGTAAAGAAATCAATATAAACCGGCGTAGTCGGATCGGCAATAACCTGCATAAGACCGACATTGGCCGCCCATCCTGACTGACAGAGAATAGAACTTTCAAAGCCGGTAAACTCTGCCACTGCCTGCTCAAAATAATATTTTGTACTGCCTTCATGCATGAACACTGCTGACATAACAGGCTCATTGCCTTCTTTTTGAAGCACTTGAAGCTGCGCTTCTCTGATATATGGATGGCCGGAGATATTAAGGTAGTCGTTACTCTGGAGCATTATTGCGCCCGCGGACGGCTCTACACTGCCGATAACAAGCGGCTTTCCATTTTTACGTGGCTTAAAAAGCTCATCGTCACAAGCCTGAAGTTTTTTTTCAAGAAACTCAGGAAAATCGCGTTTGCTTTTTACAGTTATGTCTGGGGGAGAACTAACTGTCAATGTATTTTAATTTAAAGACTTACTAATTCCTTTTTCACTAAAGTTAAATCCGGATTTCTGTATCAAGAATAGAATTCAGTGTTTATAAAATCATGCGCAATGAAGAAAACAATACAATCAGGTGCCCTATCATGTTATATTAATGATAAAGATAATAAAATAAATGTATTAAAAGCGGTAAACTTATAGTAATATACGTAGCACGCCAAGCCCTATAGAGTACAGAGTAGTATATATATTCCGTCGTTATCCATGCAATGCATTATAAACATGATGGATAAGACTTACAATACCCTTTCAGCCCCTATCGATAATGAAAAAATGTAAATCGCTTACGGTTTTTTAAAAAACACGTAAATTGCTGTAGCAACAGGTTCTAACAACCATTGCCCGATTTTCTGCATCACGCTCCAGGGCTCTTGGCAGGCAATTATAAGGAATATGAACTCTTTTTTACTTCTTCTGCAGGATCGCATAACTCATTGATCAAAAGTATTATTACCAAAAAGTATAAGAACACGGGAAAGAAGCTTTTTGATAAAAAAATGCTCAGCCATAATCAAAAGGTTTTAGATATTGTTGAACAAGCCGAACCAAATCTCCCGGTTATTGGATTGTTCGCGACTGTAGGATATCCGATCTTTTATATTGTATGGAAAGAGATTTTACCCCAACCTTATGAAAATCTCCTGTTGCGTCTGATTGAGGCAGTTATAAGCCTCCCATGGCTTTTTTATCCTTATCTGCCGAAAAAATTAAAAGACTTTTTTCCCGCTTACTTTGTTTTTTCTTTACCGATACTCCTCCCCTTCTTTTTTTACTTCATGCTGCTCAAAAACGAGTGGTCAGTGGCTTGGGCAATGTCATCAATGGGAGGATTATTAATACTCATTCTCATTATATATGACTGGCTCCTTATTTGTGTAATATCAGCTTTAGGCTTTGCTTTGGCTTACGGGGCTGTGCTCTATCTTGACGGAAATGTTTCATATGCTCATTTTCAATGGGATTATATTCCAACCTATTTCTTTGCGCTATTCGGCGGCATTATTGCAAGTCACAGAAAGCAAAGCGCACATAAATCAAAAATCTCGCTTCTGAAAAGCCTGAGCGGCAGTATCGCCCATGAAATGAGAAATCCGCTTAATTCCATTACCAACGCAATTGCATCGGTACATGCCAAACTTCCCGAAAAGCCACAAGACGATATCTCTTCTGAAAGCTACTGTATCAGTCATTCCAGCCTTGTAAGCATTCATCATGTCATCGAAGAGAGTTCAAGCACGTTGAACCGGGCTAATAAAATAATCGATTCTATTCTGACCAGCATGCAGGGGGGGGAAGTTGCCACAAAGGGGTTTATAAGTCTTAGAGCATTTGAGGCTATTAACGATGCTGTTAACAGTTTTTCCTACTCTGACCCTGAAGAAAGAAAGTTAATCACGGTAAATAAAATTCAGAATTTTGACTTTTTTGGTGATAGAGACCTTTTTTACTACGTACTTTTTAATCTTTTAAAAAACTCGCTCTACTATAAAAACAAACCTGACTTCAGTATAGAAATAAGTTCAGATTCAATACCTACGGGAAACATTATCCGGATCAGGGACTCTGGACCCGGTATACCGAAAAGTAAAAGAGAGCAAATATTTGACAGCTTTTACTCTTCAAACAAAAAAGGAGGCAATGGCCTTGGTCTTTCATTCTGCAGAAGAGTTATCCAATCGTTTGGGGGAAGTATCGTCTGTAACTCGAAGGAAGGTGAATGGACAGAGTTCACCATAACACTGCCAAAATATGATTCTAAAAAGATCCAGGAAATCAAAACCAAAATACTGGGGGAAAAACGAATCCTTGTAACCGATGACCATATCAGCAATCGGCTTATCCTTTCAAAATACCTGTCTGAAATGACTTGCCAGTATGATTTGGCAGAAAACGGAAAGCAGGCACTCGAATTACTTGCAGAAAATCGGTATGACCTGATTTTTATGGATTTTGAAATGCCCTTGATGAATGGAGATATGGTTGTAAAGTTTATTCGCTCAGCACAGGGTATCGATCCCGCCCTCGCTTTTCATTATATTCAAACACCAATTATAGGCATAACCTCCCTGCCGGAACATGAAGCAAATGAAAGGGGCTTAAGTTGCGGCATGAATGAAGTGCTTGCAAAGCCACTCAAAAGAGCTGATATAAAAAGAGTTGCAGAAAAGTACTTTTTTTCGGAATTAGCTTTCATAAAAAACGATAAGGAAGAAATCATTAATGGCAAACGTATTCTGCTTGTAGATGACAACGAAACAAGCAGAAAATTTATGAGTATGTTACTCCGTCATTATGGATGCGTTGTAAAGCAGGCCATACATGGCAAAGAGGCCATAGAAGCTCTTGAGCAGGAGGATTATGATCTTGTGATAATGGATGTTGAAATGCCGGTCATGAACGGTATCGAAGCAACAAAAGCCATACGGAAGGGTGAATATTTTACCCGTTTCAGCTCATTCAGTACTCTTCCAATCATAGGCTTGACTGGCAATACAGATACAGCAAGCGTAGAGAATATGAAGGAAGCCGGTATGAACTACCATCTTGGAAAACCTGTATTCAAAGATGATCTTCTATCGGCCATTGCAGTTATGCTTAAAAACCATACTTACAGAAATACAGCCATGAACAGTCAAAACGCAGTACCACCAGAACAAACCGAAGAGCAGTTCTGGAAAGCCATTGATAATGAAAAAATTTTAGACCTGTCAACCATTAACAGCCTCAAAGAAATTGGCGGGGAGGAGTTGATTGAAAGTCTTTTCGAAACATTTATTATTGATTGTGAGAAACTGATAAAAGAACTTGCTGAGGCTGATGCAAGAAAGGATAATAAACAAGTGGATCAGATTCTGCATACCCTTAAAGGCTCTACGGGAAGTATTGGTGCCAATAAAATGTATGTGCTTTCGAAATACCTCAATGAAGGTTTTCATCAGGGCAAATGGCCAGAAAACCAGTCATGGATGGATAACTTTAAAGCTATCACTGAAGAAACTGTAAAAGAACTGCAAAATCAGGTTCGACAGTAACGCTAATCATTGTATTTGCCATACACGAATTTCCTGATTGTATAATGAGGGACAATGTACTGATCGTTAAAAACATTACGCACGAAGGGCCAGGTCTTCTTGAAACCGCTCTTTTTGAGCGTGGAATTGCATCGAACGCTGTTAACCTTGCAACAGGAGAGTTGTTCCCCGACCCCCGTCAGTTCAGTGCTGTCGTTGTCCTCGGTGGCCCCCAGAGTGCCAATGATGAAACCCCTGCAATGGAGCTTCAACTCCGGCAAATCGAGCAGATATTGCATGAAGAAATACCCTATCTCGGCATCTGCCTCGGCATGCAGACCCTTGTTAAAGCAGGCGGTGGAAACGTAGTGAAATGTCATACAAAAGAGATCGGATTTAATGACAGTGAGGGACTCCCCTATCGCATAGAACTCACCCCGTCCGGTAAAGAAGAGCTGCTTTTTGATGGACTGGGCAACAGTTTTCCTGTTTTTCAGCTTCACGGAGAAACCGTTGAACCAGCATCATCGGGAATGGAGTTGCTGGCAACAGCTAAAGGGTGCAGAATTCAGGCTGTAAGGGTTGGAAAAAACGCGTACGGACTGCAATGCCATTTTGAACTGACCGAAACAATGCTTGCAGATTGGATAGGTATTGATAGTGAGCTGAAACGTATGGATCGTTTCGCTCTCTTGAAGCAGTTTGAAGCGTTCCGTACAGAATATACGGCGACGGGCCTGAAACTTATGAACAATTTTCTCACGATTGCCGGTTTTGTCTGATCCGTATTCATGATCGATCCCCGACGCGCAAGGCTTTTAAACGACAGGAATGATGTTCGTGGACCTGTGGTCTACTGGATGTCCCGCGACCAGAGAGTCAGGAATAACTGGGCATTGCTTTTTGCGCACAGAAAAGCTGAAATCCTGAAACAGCCTCTTGTTGTCGTTTTTACACTCGCACCATCGTTTCTTGGAGCTCCTCTAAGGCATTACGATTTCATGCTCAAAGGTCTTCAAGAAGTTGAAATAAGACTCAGAGAGCTCAATATTCCCTTTTTTCTCCTGCAAGGGGAACCGGAAACAGAACTGCTCCGCTTTATCAAGAAATTGAAAGCCGGAGCAGTAGTCACCGATTTTTCACCATTGCACATTTCGCAAATATGGAAAAAAACAATCGGGAAAAAGCTGCTCGAGATTCCACTGTATGAGATCGATGCCCATAACATCGTTCCCTGCTGGATTGCTTCTGACAAGCAGGAATTTGCAGCCAGAACGTTTCGTCCGAAAATAACAACGTTGCTCAAGGAATTTCTTACAGAGTTCCCTCAGCTTTCTCCTCTTGACTCAGATCAGGAACACATCCCTGTTGCATGGGATGAGATATCCAAGGGGCTGCATGCCGACCCAGGGGTGCAACCTGTGGATTGGTTGAAACCTGGGGAAAACGCTGCCAAGGCATGCCTTGAAAACTTTCTGTACAACAGGCTTTCCTCATATTCGGTAAAACGAAACGATCCGAATACAGGAGCCCTCTCCAATCTCTCTCCCTATCTGCATTTTGGCCAGATCAGCGCTCAGTATTGCGCTATAAGGGCTTCGGGGAGTAATGCCCCTGAAGCCGACAGGAGCGCTTTTCTTGAAGAATTGATTGTACGAAGAGAGCTGTCAGATAACTATTGCAACTATAACGACCTCTACGATTCATTTGACGGTCTGCCGGTATGGGCGCAAAAAACCCTTGAGCAACATAGGGCTGATAAACGGGAGTATCTCTACACATCGGAAGAGTTTGCCCGAGGGGCAACACACGAAGAGTTATGGAATGCCGCACAACTCGAACTGGTAAAAACCGGCAAGATTCATGGCTATATGCGCATGTATTGGGCTAAAAAAATTCTTGAATGGAGTGAAACCCCGAGAGAGGCGTTTGATACCGCCATTGCTCTGAACGACCGCTACGGGCTTGATGGACGGGATCCTAACGGTTATGCAGGCGTAGCATGGTCAATCGGAGGGCTTCATGATCGTCCATGGTTTGAACGGACTGTGTATGGCAGAATTCGATATATGAATGCTTCCGGTTGCGCAAGAAAATTCGATATTAGGCGATACATAGCGCGATTTTCATAGAGAGGGGGCATTTACCTTCCTGAAGGCAAGGCCGCCTTCAGGAAGCATGTACGGCTATCAAGCTTGAGTGTTTTCCTCTAAAACCAGATCGATTGTCCGACGGTTAATATCCACACTGTTTACCTTGACCTTTACCCGCTGACCAATCTGCAGGCGTTTTTTACGACGTTTGCCAATGAGAGAGTAGGTGGCTTCGTCGTACTCATAATAGTCGTCGGTGAGATTACGCATGTGCACCATACCCTCGATAGCAAAATCAACCATTCTCACATAGATGCCGTAATCGGTAGCTCCGGAAATAATACCGGGATAAACTTTGCCGACATGAGAGTCCATGTATTCCACCTGCTTGAGCTTGATTGATTCGCGCTCGGCCTCGACTGCACTTTTTTCGCGTTCGTTGGAGATCTGACAGACCGTGCGGATTTTATCGGCCAGCTCGGCAAGCCGTTGGGTAGAAATTTTTTTACGTTTTTTCCGAAGGGCCTCGTATTCAAAAAGCAAGCGGTGGATGATCAAATCGGGATAGCGTCTGATCGGAGAGGTAAAATGGGTGTAGTGCTCAAACCCAAGACCATAATGACCGACGTTGTCGCCTGTGTAGACCGCCTTGGACATTGATCGGAGTACAAGCTCATTGACGAGAAACTCAACATTACTCCCCTTGACCTGCTGAAGCAGCTGACGAAGGGCTGGAGCTGCAACAATCGGACCTTCCTTACCTCGATTCAGCTTGAGATCAAAGCCAAGCCGTTTAACAAAATTGGCAAGAATCAGCACTTTTTCCTGCTGGGGGAAGTCATGAACCCTATAGATAACCGGCTGGGGTTCTTTCTTGTTTTCTTTGAAAGTTTTGGTCAGGTATTTGGCCACTTTGCGATTGGCAAGCAGCATAAACTCTTCGATTAAACGATGACTGCCTAGACGTTCTTTTTTAATGACTTCAAGCGGTTCGCCCTTATTGCCAAGTTTGAAACGCACCTCTTCGGTTTCAAAATCGAGCCCTCCATGCTTAAAGCGCTTTTCACGCAGGATGACGCTGAGGCGGTCGAGCAACTGGAGCTCTGTAACGTAATCGCCTTTGCCCTTCTTTAAAATCGCTTCAACATCTTCGTAGGCAAATCGACGTTTGGAGTGAATAACCGTTTTATGAAACTCATGTTTGCGAACTTCACCATCTGCAGTCATGGTAAAAAACACTGAGAATGCCATCCGGTCAACACCGGGATTAAGACTGCATATCTGCTCGGAGAGCCTTGCCGGCAACATCGGAATGACACGGTCGACAAGATAGACTGAGGTCGCTCTTTTGAGTGCCTCACGGTCGAGAAGAGAGTTTTCAGGCACATAATGCGATACATCGGCAATATGAACACCTATTGAATAGAGACCGTCCTCAAGCGTTTCAATTGATAGAGCATCATCAAAATCCTTTGCATCGACAGGATCGATGGTAAAAACTGTTTTATCGCGAATATCAAGCCTGTCCTTAAGGTCTTCATCAGTAATGCCCTCACGGATGGAAGCTGCAAAGTCAAGGATTTTGGTATCAAAGGTTTCGTCGATACCACGACTCCGGGCAATAGCACTCACTTCGACCGCCGAGTCGCCGGCAGTACCAAGCACTTCAAGCACCTTTGCCTGAATAACTCCTTCCTTGCTGAAATCAAGCTCTCCTACAAGCACCTTCTGGCCATCAGTTGCTTTGAGGGAGTTTCGGATGGGTACAATTATTTCCGGAAGAATCTTGCGGTTGTCGGGCTTAAGCACAAACTTCCGGTTCGACTTGACAAGCGTACCGATAAGAGTTGTAACTGCTCGTGATATAACGCTTTTCACCACACCTTCGCAGCGCTGATGGGGAGTGGATTTCGATGCATAGGTATCGGGTACCTTTGAAACGAGTACCTCGACTTCGTCGCCATGAATTGAAGAATTCAAATCACCGGCCTTGATGAAGATATCGTCGTCAAAACCCTTTACATCAACAAAGCCATAACCGTTAGGATGCGTTGAGATATTACCGGTATAACTTTTGGAAACCTTGTAATGCTCCTTGCCGGGAAGAGGAAAGGGCTTGACATGTACAAGGTGATCTTCGTAGGTAGATGCCTCAATGAGCGACAGTCCGTAACAGCGATTGGAGTCCTTGTCAACAGCCCCTTCTTCCTGCAGTTTGTGCAGGACATACCAGAAGCCCGGGAGCTGCTTTGATTCTGTATATCCGAGTGCGATAGCTAAATCCAGAGATCGTAAACGCGCACCTTCATGGTCAGAGAAAAAGGTAATAATTTCGGCAGCAAGAGAACTTTCGCCGCGCCTGAAAAGAAATTCGTTAATCAGTATATGATCATTCGGCTTCACCCGTTCACCGGTATGCGATGCAGACTGTCTGGTATTCTTTCTTGCCGGGGGTTTTGATTTTCGGTTAAATCGCTGTCTTGCCACTACATTCAATCATTTATGTTAGGATTCCATTTCTTGCTGGAACCATGCACTGTCGCGCAATTTCTGATTCGTCACGTCAACACCTGTTGCTTCTTTTTAAGAAGTTAATAACATCAGAATACTTCAGCAAACAATTAGCGGCACTATCTGTGCTCATACTGATAACTCCTGAGGTTTCAAATATCCGGATGGAAAAACGAATTCAACATAATCAAAAGAAAACACAATACACCGGGACACTGCTTTTATTTCCTTTTTTTACTCATCATACGTATCATATATGAAACGAAAGATGAGTTCAAAAAATCACTGAACGACATCCATAGAGCAATACAAAACTGAATAAACATCATAAAAAGATGATGATGCATGTCTAAAATACTGATGGTTTTTTTCTCTCAAAGTGGAACGACTGCCCGAATTGCTGAATCCATAGCAGTTGGATTCAGGGCATCAGGGCATACGGTGGATCTCTGCAACATCAAACATGAAACCCCAAAAAGTGTGGATGGTTATGACCTGATCGGCATTGGAAGTCCTGCATACTATTTCCGCCCTTCCATTAACATAACAGAGTATGTGAACAGCCTCCCCTGTCTTAATGGCGTGCCAAACTTTGTTTTTGTGCTGTATGGCACGTATACGGGGGATACCGGTAATACCTTAAGAGAGGGGCTTCGCATGAAAGGAGCCAGAGAAGTAGGTTATTTCAAATGTCGTGGTGCAGATTTTTATCATGGCTATTTAAAGGCAGGTTATCTTTTTTCGCCTGATCATCCCTTGACGGAAGAATTGAGTCAGGCAGAAGAGTTTGCGTCCGAAATTTCCGGAATTATGGCCGGGCAAAAATACACCCGGCCGGAACCAGACCATCCTCCGGCTATCATCTACCGGCTGGAACGTTTTTTTACAAACCGCTGGCTGATCAAAACGATCTATAGCCGCCTGTTCCATATAGATAAAAAAAAGTGTACTGCCTGTGCCGTATGCATGATGCAGTGTCCGACTAAAAATATCAGTGCGGACAATGAGGGTCAGCCGGTCTGGAGTCGAAATTGCATCCTCTGTCTCAGTTGCGAAATGAATTGCCCACAGGAGGCGATCACATCACCTGCAAGCTGGCCTCTGTTTCAACCTGTCATGAGGTACAATGTAATCCGTGCATCACGGGACAGTTCACTCGATTATGTGCGGGTAAAACACATTCGGGGCAGAACTACACGAGGATAAACGACACAACAGGGTATCATATTGAGGGAGATTGCCATAACTTACAGATGAGAAGGAAAGTAAAGCGGTTTTTCCCCTGGTTTTTCAAAGAAGAGATTTAACCTTTCACCTTTATGGAGTCGCTTGCTGATTTTATTGCAGGAATGCCAAAAGCGGAATTACACCTCCACATCGAAGGGACGCTTGAACCCGAACTGATGATTGCATTAGGGAGACGAAACGGGATTTCGCTTCCCTACCCCGATGCTGCAACTGCGCGAAAGGCTTATAACTTCAGTGACCTCCAATCATTCCTTGATATCTATTACAGGGCAACTGCAGTGCTGATCACGCAGGAGGATTTCTATGACCTGACCATTGCATACCTCAAAAAAGCTGCATCCCAGAATGTACGTCATGCTGAGATCTTTTTTGACCCGCAAAGTCATACTGCTCGGGGGATTCCCTTTGAAACCGTGATCAGTGGCATTGAACGTGCGCTTCTGGAGGCAAACAGTTCTCTGAATATCTCGACAAAGCTCATTATGTGTATTCTTCGCCATCTGAGCGAAAAGGAGGGATTTGAAATATTTGACAAAGCCTTTGCCTGGAAACATTGGATAGCCGGTATCGGCCTTGACTCTTCGGAACGGGGCAATCCAGCGGAAAAGTTCATGAACCTTTTTGAGCTAGCACACCAGGAAGGGTTTCTGACTGTGGCACATGCCGGAGAAGAAGGCAGTGCCGACTCTGTCAGGCAAACTCTCGACATTCTGCACGTCACCCGCATCGATCATGGAGTTCACTGCATGGAAGATGATGCACTGGTTGCTGAGCTTGCTGAAAAACAAATTCCGCTCACCGTTTGTCCTCTCTCTAATGTCAGACTAAAAGTTTTTGAAAGTATGAAGCAGCACAACCTGAAAGCCATGCTTCAGAAAGGACTCTGCGTTACCGTCAACTCTGACGATCCAGCCTATTTCGGTGGGTATGTCAACGAAAACTATATCGAAGCAGCAAAAGCGCTGCAGCTTGATGAAAAAGATATTATCCAGCTTGCAAAAAACTCTTTTACCGCTTCATCGCTCAGCAGCATTCACAAACAGCTCTATCTGACGGAAATTGACCGTTACATCCACCAAACATGACAGCCCTTAACATCCAATGAGCAAAGAACATAATAACTCCACAGCTATCACCCCGCTCTTTTCAGCGGAAGCAATAGAAAACCGTATCCGGGAAATCGGAAAAGCAATTTCTGTCGATTTTGCTTTTGCGACCTCTGCATCTCCTCTCCTTCTCATTGTAGTTCTCAAAGGGGCATTCATCTTTGCCGCTGATCTTGTGCGAACAATAACAATTCCCTGCACTGTCGATTTTATTCATGCTTCAAGTTACGGTTCCGGGAAAATCTCTTCAGGCAACGTCACCATCAAACACAACCTTGCCATTGAGGGCCGGCATATTCTGCTCGTTGAAGATATTATTGACACAGGGCTTACCATTCAGCAGATCGAGGCGGAACTTATGACTATGAAACCAGCATCAATCAGCATCTGCACGCTGCTTGACAAACCTGAAACAAGAAAACATCCTGTAGTGGCAAGGTATAGAGGATTTATTGTCCCCAACGCTTTCATTGTAGGTTACGGGATAGACTTTAACGAACAATACCGTGGACTCCCCGCACTGGGCAAACTCGATTCCTGACCAAAGTAATCAAACCTCTCGCCCCTCTTCTGAACACTAACAATACATGTTGTGCCAGCAGCAACACAACCGCGAATAAAAAACATTTATGTAAAAAATAATGCGCAATCAAACAAAATTGTCTGAAATTTTATTATTTTTATTTTATTTTCCCTTATTTATTTAGGTATAAAATATTTTTCACTTAAATAACAGTGAGCAAGAAAGGATACTGACGGTGAATTTTCAGATCGATAGAATAGGCTACGTATGCGAATTGAAAGTACAACTTCCAACCATCCAGGCGTAAAGCCCTGGATTATCGATACAACCCTGAGGGATGGAGAGCAGGCTCCCGGCGTTGTATTCAGCGCTGAGGAAAAAATACATATTGCATGTCTTCTTGCTGGCACCGGGGTAAATGAGCTTGAAATCGGGTACCCGGCAATCAGCAATGATGAACGCGACACGATCAGGAAGATAGCAACCATGAATCTTCCTGTACGTCTAACCAGCTGGGCCAGGGCAAAATGGCAGGACATTGAAGATGCCCGTATATGCGGTACAGAGGCGCTTCACATCAGCTTTCCTGTTTCTGCGCTCTACCTTGAGCTTATGGAAAAAGATTACGCATGGGTACAGCGACAACTTCAGGAGCTCATTCCGAAAGCAAAAAAATATTTCAGCTTTGTCAGCGTCGGAGCACAGGATGCTACAAGGGCAGACACGGAAATGTTGAAAAGTTTTGTTCTTGATGCTGAAGCTTGCGGTGCAGATAGAATACGCATTGCCGATACTGTCGGCATTGCAACACCAACATCAATAATAACACTCATCAGCCAACTGAAATCTGTAAGCTACGCGGCTCTTGAATTTCATGCCCATAACGATCTTGGTATGGCAACAGCCAATGCATTCACCGCTCTGGAAGCAGGGTGCAAAGCAGTCAGCGTTTCGGTAACCGGACTTGGTGAGCGGGCAGGAAATGCTGCACTTGAAGAACTTGCCATTGCATTGCAGCTATCCGGGAAATACGATTCACATATTGATACCAGGCAGCTTTCGCATCTTTGTGAAGTAGTCAGCAAAGCATCAGGACGGGTTATCCAGGATCAGAAAGCCGTTGTGGGCAAATCGGCTTTTCAGCATGAATCGGGCATTCACTGTGCGGCACTGCTGAAACACCCGCTATCTTATCAGCCCTTTCTTCCCGACCAGGTAGGTCGCCAGACAGAGGAGCTTGTTATCGGAAAACACTCGGGCAGTGCGTCATTACAACATTTTTTTTCCGGTAGGGGGGTTATACTTTCAAGAGATGAGGCAAGCTCTCTTCTTGAGAAAGTCCGCCAAACGGCCACTGAAAAGAAAAGAGCCTTGAACCCTGAAGAACTGGATAGCATTTACAACACCCTTTTAGTTAAACACTGATAAATCAGACCTCAAGAGCCATGCTTATAGCCCAGGAAGAGGATCATAGCAGTATCAGCCTGCTTGCCGAAGTCAGCCGAACCATAACCAATGAAGATGATATCAATAAGGTATTAAGGCTTGTGCTGTTCATCATGTCCGAGCACATGAACATGCTGAGGGGTATGATTACGATCCTTAACCGGGACACCCGCGAAATTGTCATCAACGAATCATTCGGACTGACGATTGAAGAGAAAGAGAGAGGCCGTTACCGAATTGGTGAAGGCATTATCGGGCAGGTTGTTAAAACCGGAAAAACGGTCATTGTCCCCAGCATTAACAATGAGCCGCTCTTTCTTGACCGCACCCGTTCACGCTCAAGGTCTAAAAAAGAAGACCTTTGTTTTATCTGCATTCCAATCAAGGCTGGCACAGAAATCATCGGCACCCTGAGCGCAGACCATCAGCTTGAACCACTATCGGGAGAAGAGCATGTTAAAAAGAACAAAGCCGATATAGGGAAAAGAGATATGCTGCAACACTATGTCGACCAGCTCTCGATAATTGCAGCCATGATTTCACAGGCAGTGCGCCTCCGGCAGCTTGCACACGAAGAAAGCGCCAAACAACCTCAGGAAGAGAACAAACCAGCTGAAAAGCTTTCAAAGCAGAAGCGCCACACGGAAGAACACAATGATGAAACCATTACTGATGTAGAGCGTCCGGCAAACATTATCGGTAACACAAAACCGATGATCTCGCTGTTTAAAATGATTGAGAAGATCGCTAAAACCAATGCAACAACGTTGATACTTGGCGAAAGCGGCGTCGGAAAAGAGTTGGTCGCCAGTGCCATTCACTTTAAAAGTCACCGATCGGGCAACACGTTCATTAAATTCAACTGTGCTGCACTGCCGGAAAGTATTGTTGAAAGTGAGCTTTTCGGGCATGAAAAAGGAGCATTTACCGGAGCATCATCTACCCGGCAAGGGAGATTTGAGCTTGCCCATAAAGGAACAATCTTTCTGGATGAAGTGGGGGAACTGAGTCTTCCGATTCAGGCAAAACTGCTGAGAATAATTCAGGAAAAGGAGTTTGAAAGAGTCGGAGGATCAAAAACCATAAAAGTCGACGTCAGGATAATTGCCGCAACAAACCGTAATCTTGAAGAATTGATCCGGGAAGGTCTTTTCCGTGAAGATCTCTATTATCGGTTGAATATTTTTCCCATTACCGTCCCCCCTCTGCGGGAGCGCAAAACCGATATACTTCTGCTTGCAGATTATTTTGTAGAAAAGTACAATGCGGCTAACCAGAAAGGAATTCGCAGAATATCAACAACTGCGATTGATATGCTGATGCGATATCACTGGCCTGGTAACGTCCGCGAACTTCAGAACTGTATGGAGCGGGCAGTCATCCTGAGCGAAGACAACGTTATTCACGGTTATCATCTCCCTCCTACTCTTCAGACTGCTGAATCCAGTGGAACCCCCTATACCGGATCACTGCAGCAGAAACTGGATGCAATTGAAAAAGAGATGATCATGGAAGCGCTGAAACGCACAAAAGGAAATATGTCTAGAGCGGCAATACAATTAGGTCTTTCAGACAGGATCATGGGGCTTCGTATCAAAAAGTTCGATATTGATTACCGGAAATTCCGTCCATAAAATTGATCACTTATAATAATAATTGATTCATTATCTTATAGAAGGGATGAACTGATATTGAGTTCATCGTCTCCTCCTCCCTCGTTTGCTGTATTTCTCGTAACACGATGAGGTTCATTGTTGATTCCATAATGCTGAAGCAGGGAAAGAAATGTGCCCTCTCTACAAAAACGCCATAAGCAAAATGCAGGATAACAACGGAACCAACAATCAGTTTTCGCTAGAAATGGTTGAGTTCAATCCTGAATGGCAATTTGAAAACCATAAAACCGGAGAATTCTACAAGAACGGAGTTATACCCCAGAAACTGTTTATCACCTATCTTGGGGGGAATATTCAGCCTGCGAGCACCGACAAGGTCTTTGCTTCCCTTGAAAATATGTTCAAAAGCGGGGCGCTCACAAACTCCAATTATATCAGGATTGCTGATTACAACAAAGTAATCAGCGCGTCATTCCATACGAGAGTCCTCTATGCCAATACACTGAACCGTCTTAATGAGAAGTATCATTGCCGGCCCATTGTCACCTACATCTGCGGAGCATCACTTCTTACGAAAACAATGCTGCGCCTTTTTGCATCATATGTAAAGCAGGAGTTCATCTTTGTTGCAACAGCACAAGAGGCCTTCGACCTCATAAACGCAAACAACGACGACCCTTGGGAGGAACAAGATAATCAGATTACTATTTCACAAAAGGGAATCGATCAATTGGCTGCCCTGTGTGGAAACCTTCTTTTCAATGAGACTTTTACCTTTGACGAAAGTAAGGATGGAGTATCACCTGCCGATCCTCTTTACGACCTTTATTCGATAATCGCTCTTCTTAATCATGATCTGAAAGAACTTCAGAAAAACGAAAAAGAACAGAAAGAGGAGATTGAACAAGCCCTTGAGCATGCACGCATTCTCAATGCAAAACTTTCTGAAGAGAAAAAAATAGTCGAAGAAAAAGAGCAAATCCAGCAAATCCTGATAAAAAAGCTTAAACAGGCAAAAATTGAAGCTGAAATAGCAAACAGGGCAAAAAGCGAGTTTCTGGCCAATATATCCCATGAAATAATAACGCCTCTTCACGCAGTAATCGGCATGACGGAGCTCCTTTGCTATACCCCGCTAAACAGTGAACAAACAAATTATACAGATACAATACAAACGAGTACACAACAGCTTTATCAGTTGCTCAACAATATTCTTGATTTCAGTAAAAACAAATCGGGACCGATCGACAATAATACTATACTCTTTGCTATCAAAACGCTGTTCAATGACCTCTTTTCCCGACTGAACGATAGTGCCCTGAAAAAAAATCTGCGCTTGACCCTGACTATTCCGCCAGCAATACCGCCGTATCTTTTTGGTTATCCTGACTATCTGATGCAGGCACTGATCAACCTTGTGCAAAATGCAATTAAATTCTCCAATAAAGGGGAAATCATTGTAAGTGTTGAGCCAGTATCCGAAACACCAGAGAATATATCCCTTCGCTTTTTGATCAGTGATATGGGAATAGGCATTCCTGAAGAAAAAAAAGAACTGATTTTTCAAAAATTTACCCAGGTAGACTCCTCAGCTACACGGAAAGAGGGAGGAACAGGACTCGGCCTGGCAATCACCAAACAACTTGTTGAGTTAATGGGTGGTACTCTCGAACTCAGCAGCAGGGAAAATGAAGGGTCTACATTCTCCTTTCTCCTTTCATTTATAAAACCGAATGAGAACAATAAAAAGAATGACGCCAGCAGCATTCTGCCCTACACCGGGCCACTCTATCAAAATCGGCTTCATACCCCCATCCAATCAATAGACAATACATTGCCATCAAATACTCGAATACTTCTCGTCGAAGACAATGCCATTAATCAAAGAGTAGCTTCGGCTATGCTTAATAAGCTGGGGTTCACCATAGATATTGCCGACAACGGGATTGAAGCTATTGATGCTCTTAAAAAAATCGCTTATTCTCTGGTGATCATGGATTTGCAAATGCCTCTCATGGGAGGTCTTGAAGCTACCAAAAAGATCAGAAATATGGAGACAGGCACAAGAGACCCTGATATTCCGATTATTGCCATGACTGCCAATGCCACACAGCAAGACAAACAGAACTGCCTGAACGCTGGAATGAATGACTTTATCTCAAAACCAGTTACAATACCAACCCTTCAGGAGTTGCTCAATAAGTGGGTGCCGCAGAAGAAATAGTTGGCAGTGGGCTTAGGGGTACCGATTGGTTTGTTGGGGTTCAGGAATCACCCCAACCTCCATGGGTCACCTCTATTTGTTGAATAAATAGAGGTACCCTAAACAGAGTTATTTTGGCATGCCAGCAATAAAATGCGCTATATTTTCGATCTCCTCTTCACTTAAGCGGAACGTGGCTGCCCTGATAATACCCTCAACCTGAGCAGCATTTCGTCCACCGACAATTGCTCCTGTAACGGCGGGATGGCGCAAGGCCCATGCAATGGCAACCTCACCTGCTGAACGGTCATGCTGCGACCCTATATGTTTCAGAAGTTCAACCAGTGCAAGATTGGCTGTCAGGCGAGGCTCCTGAAACTCTTTGTTTCCCCTGCGCCAGTCATCATTGGAAAAGTTTGCAACCCGTTCATGCGTCATCGCTCCGGAAAGCATACCTGAAAGCATTGGAGAATAGACAATAACACCGATAGTATGTTCAATACAGAATGGGAGAATCTCATGTTCAATTGCAGGCCGCAACATTGAGTAAGGAGGTTGAAGAGTGGCAACAGGGGAAATTGTCATTATCCGGCGCAATTGTTCGACATTGAAATTCGATACACCAATATGCCTTACGAGGCCCTCCTCCTTCAGACGAGCCATCTCCTGCCAACCCTCTTCAATATCTATATCAGGGTTTGGCCAGTGAATCTGATAGAGATCGATGGTATCAACATTGAGTCTTTTCAAGCTCGCTTCACACTCTCTTCTTATCGAACCTGCCTTGAGACTATTGCTGATCTGATTCTTGTCATTCCACACAAGGGAACATTTGGTAAAAATAAAAGGCTTCTTCTTCATGCCGCCGACAGCCTTGGCCACAAGCTCTTCAGAATGACCAAGCCCATAAACCGCCGCCGTATCAATCCAGTTTATGCCAAGTTCGAGAGCACGCTCAATTGCACTGACTGCATCTCCATCATCCTGCGCTCCCCATCCATACGCCCAATTGCTGCCGCCAATCGCCCAACTCCCAAAACCAGTTGGAGTTATGTGCATATCTGTATTTCCAAGCTGACGTGTCTGCATGATCTATGTCCAGTTATAATGTTTCCTCATACTTGTTCTATAGTAACACATACCGGAGACGAATTCGATCCCTCACTTTTAAAAAATCAAACTTTTTCACCTCTCAACAATAGTAAAAACCAATTTCATACTTTTTTGTAGTTTTTAATCTACCAAAAGAGTTGCCCGCCCGAACCGGAACTCCGCAGAATCTCTAAATGGGAGCAATTGACATTGCTTCCCCCCAGTTATCAATCACAAGAAAAACTATTATTTATACCTAAATGTAGATTTCTCAACTATCATACGGAATTGTAGATATCTATTACGCTGATAATTACATTTATTTAAAATAGTTACCTCTTGAAATAATAAAATAAACCTGCGGCAATCACCTGAAACCCTTCTGCAGAAGGGCTTTAAGGGTCATAACTTTTCATGAAATAAAATTCTTCTCCTGAAAGACTGACTTTGGCACGCATATTGCAATCATATTAACATAAATATTCAGGAATGAGGATGCTTTATACTGAATATCTGATGACAAACGCATCGAAAACCTAAAAAAGTACGAAAATGAGAAAAGTTGCTATTTACGGAAAAGGTGGTATCGGCAAGTCAACAACGA
>CAINOC010000080.1 GCA_903851385.1 uncultured Chlorobiaceae bacterium
AGTCAACAATGCTTATAATCAGGGGTTATTACGCTTTTGATCAAGGATTCACTGAAATTTTCAAATATTTTCGACCTTCAAATACCAATATAAACTATTATTATATAATATCATAGCGCCTTTTCGTTCATACACTATTTATATATAAAAAAATATAAGGGGGGGCATGACTTCAATTGAAAAGAGAGATCATCCAGATTTTTTTCATAAATCCCACCAAAGGTATCGCGCTCTCTTTGATTTGGTGAAAGAAGGGATTTTAATCATGGATTTCGAAACAGGGAGCATCCAAGATGCCAATCCAGCGATACTGACTATGTTCGGGAATGTCCTCGAAGAGATTATCGGAAAAAAAACGTGGGAATTAGGTTCGATTATTGACAGTAAGACCGCACATTCCATTTTCGATGAACTCCATTCGAAAGATTACCTCCACATCTTAGATTTCTTGATGCACAATAACAAAGGGGATATTCTTCCCGTTGACCTGATCGCACAAGTCTATCAAATGGGGGATCAAAAAATAATCCAGATTACCCTGAATGACATTTCTGCACAGAGGCTATGGGCTGAAGTTCTTGACAATTCACAGATACGGTACCGGCGGTTGTTTGAAGTAACACAGGAAGGTATTTTAATTCTCGACTACAAGAGTGGCCAAATCGTTGATGCAAATCCCTTTATAACCAATCTTATGGGTTTTTCCCTTGATGAACTCGTAGGAAAAGAGCTTTGGGAGATAGGATTTGTAGTTGATAAAGAGCTGGCTCAAAAGGCCTTTCAGGAACTGCAAATAAAAAGTTACATCCGTTACTCCGATTTACCCTTGCAACATAAATTCGGTCAGATCATGGAAGTTGAATTTCTCAGCTTCGTGTATTCCGTCGGCATGGAAAAAGTTATCCAGTGCAACATTCGTGATATGACCAATCAGAAAAAATTGAGAGAGTATGAAAATGCCATTATGCGCTCCATTCAGGAGACGATACACTCTTTGGCATGCATGTCAGAAATCCGTGACCCCTATACCACAGGCCATCAGCAACGAGTAGCAGAGCTTGCGGTGCCCATTGCCAAAGAGCTTAAACTTCCTCCAAACGAAATTGAGGGCTTACGCCTCAGCGCAATACTTCATGATATAGGAAAGTTTAGTATCCCTTTAGAAATTATGATCAAGTCGACCAAATTGGAAGAGATAGAGAAGGTTATGTTACGCAATCATTCCCTGCATGGATATAATGTTTTAAAGGGTATTCAATTTCCATGGCCGATAGCAGAAACAGTCTTACAGCACCATGAACGCCTTAATGGAAGCGGGTATCCCAACCGTCTTAGAGGTTACAGCATCTTGATAGGAGCGAAAATCATCGGGGTAGCAGATACGGTTGAAGCCATGACAGGATCAAGGCCCTATAGACCGGCGATTGGTATTGATACGGCACTCCAGTATATACAGACTGAAAGCGGCAGATTGTTTGAGCCGGTCATTGTTGAGGCTTGTGTCAAGCTCTTTAAAGAAAAGCAGTTCCAGTTTTCAGAAAGACCCGATAAAGAAACTTATGTTTCTTTTGCCGCAAAAAGTTCATATGGCGAAACTTTATAACGCAGAAGAGATACATGCAATAAGTGCAAAGCAACCAAATCCTTCAGCCGTACCATATAAAACTTTGCACTACGGAATGAGTTAAAGAGAGTTGTACCTCCACCCATTTACTATACCACCTGAGTCTTGAAAAATCCGTTTGTTGCATCCACCCGGTGGAGCTATCGCTTTGATTACAATTATTGGGGGTGATAAGGTCCACGCTCTTGGTTACACCTATGTTCTTTTTCCTGTTCTCGCCGGCGCACTCATCATGCTTCTCGTTGCCGTCTTTGTTAATAATCTATCAACCAACCCAAAAAGACATTATCCAGTATATTGGTTATAGGATTTGTTCTTAGAACTATTTGTTGTATAACAAACATTATATCAAGCTAAGGCTATTTTTTCTAACAAATTAGCTGTTTAGTGCCAGCCGGGCCTAATTGCACCCCCGCCTTTGCCTTGCTCAACTCCTTATCAATCTTCTCAACCAGATCATCATTCGGGAGTGCAATGCGCGCCAGCTCTGTCTGCAGCGTCGCTGAGTTGATCAGCATAGCTTCCTCTCTCTCGCCGCCTTGATGAAGTTCAGGCCAGCCTGCTTGTTGCGCAACGTTTTTATTGAGAAAGCCGGAACTGGTATCCGAAAGATGCGTGACGGGGCAAGGGAGCTTGGATATCCAGAACCTACGTTTGCTGAGGATACCTTTTTTACCGCCCTTTTCCGTCCGATCACTTTAAAATACTCCAAGCTTCTGCTTCAGTTTAGAAATCGAGGGAAGAGTTGCAAACGGCAGCGGCAATCAAAAATAGGAATAGGCCCTATAGGACAAATGGGGCCTATAGGACTTTGGGGGAGGAGGAGGGGAAAAAATAGATCCCTCACTGCGTTTCGGGATGACAAGGAGAAGCGTTTTGGGATGACGTTTACACTTTCTGAGGATTGTCAATCAGAGTTTCCTTTTTTCATTCTGCGGAGATATGCCGGAGTATCTGACAGGCCTTTTTGAATTCTATCGCCTTGCAACTCTATTTTGTTCTGAGGGAATAGGTTATGTTCATGAGGGTCACCATCACTGTGCATTGTCTGTCTGCGGATATAGGCTGGTATTGAATAATCAATAGATCGCGACGCATGAGCGCCAGACCCGATGTCGCATGTTTCCTGCCTTGGGGGCATCGGTTCATCACTCTTTTTTCGCTTGAAGCCAGTGACAATAATCGTAACCCTTGTTTCGCCCGATATGCTTGCATCGCCTATGTAGCCATTGATAATATTGGTTTCACTGCCTACCTGCTCCTCGATATAGGTCATAGCCTCAGTCATATCCCTCATGGTTACCTCTCCGGTAATGTTGACCAGAACTCCTTTGGCACCATGCACAACTACGCCTTCCATCTGTATATTGCTGAATGCATCCGTTGCCGCCTTGAGGGCACGTCGTTCCCCTGACGCAGCAGCTGTCCCGATAACAGCTTCACCTGCATTGGTCATAAGGCCCGAGACATCTCCGAAGTTGACATTGATATGGCCCCGGCTGTTAAGAATGTCGGCAATCCCTTTCGCGGCCCTGTACATGACATCGTTTGCCAGATTGAAGGCCTCATTGACGGTCGTGTTCTCCTCAGCACCGCTCATGATTTGCTCATTATCGACAAGGATGAGCGTATCGATGTACTTGCGCAGCTCACTGATACCCTCTTCAGCTGTTTTCGCTTTCATTTTCCCTTCGCAGGTGAACGGCTTCGTTACCAGCCCAAGCGTGAGGATGCCCATATTTCTTGCAATCAGGGCAATCAACGGTGCTGCCATGGATCCTGTATCTTTGCCCATTCCTGCAACAATAATGACTATATCTGCCCCATGCAGTTGAGCTGCAATATGCTGGCGGTCTTCTTCAGCAAAGAGAGGATTGTTTAAAGGGCCTTTTACAAAAGCAGTTGCAGGTTCAATTCCATTTCCGGCATTTTTACCGATTCTTACCCTGATCGGAGCGTTGGAATTCAGAAGCTCCTGAGGCTTTGTATTGAACGCGATATATTCAACCCCACTTATTTCATACTCAATCATAGTGTTCAACGCATTGCAACCGCAACCGCCGACGCCGACGATTTTGATGGATATTCCTTTGCATTGCGCGTTCTCAAATAATCCAGGGTCAATTTCGAATGCCATTGTTACTTCTCTTCTCTTGTATAGGGTTATGGAGAGTTACCCATTGTATTCAAATGGGTAAGGTATCCCACTAAAAACTAAACCAAATTTACAGAATGTAACGCAACAATCCTTTCTCTTGCAATCTCTGAGATAAAATGTTTCCATGTGGCAATTTTTAAGAAAAAATATTGTTTTATTCTTAACTGATACTATATTGATATCAATTAAACGAACAGCAATGAAAGTACTTACCAAGAATACGGATTACGCTATACGAGCTCTGCTGGCGCTGGCTGCAAAGAAGGGGAGTTATATGTCGGCAAAGAGTATTGCGATTGAGCACGATATCCCTTACCAATTTCTGCGCCGCTTGCTTCAGGAGATGATCCGCCACAACCTGATTGTTTCAAAGGAGGGAGTTCGGGGCGGATTTATGATGCAAAAGGATCCGGATGAGATTACCGTTACGCAACTGATTGAGATTTTTCAGGGCAAGGTTCAGGTATCGGAGTGCATGTTCCGCAAGCAGATTTGCGGCAATCGTGCGAACTGTGTTCTGCGTCACGAAATAATGCGTATTGAGTCTGTCGTTCAGAGCGAGTTTGAAAAGGTGACCATCGGCAAGCTGCTTCGTGACCTTGAAGCGGCCAATCAAGTGAATCCAACAGCAGCAACAATCAGCTGACATTGAACCTGTAAAAGGAGTAATCAATAATGAAACGACAGATTATCACTATAGATGAAAAAAGATGTACCGGCTGCGGCGACTGCATTCCGGGTTGTCCCGAGGGAGCGCTGCAGGTTATTGACGGCAAAGCCCGTCTCATCAGCGACCTGTTTTGCGATGGTCTTGGAGCCTGTATAGGCCAATGCCCGACCGGAGCAATGAAGATCGAAACCCGTGAAGCTGAACCCTATGACGAAAAGCGCGTCATGCATGAGAGTATTGCGAAAGGTGGGCAGAATGTAATAGCAGCTCATTTGCACCACCTTATGGATCACGGTCAGAGTGACTTTGTGCAGCAGGCGCTTGAATACCTCGAGGAGCAGGGGATTGCGAACCCTCTTGAAAATGAAGCTGTTCCTGAACCTGCAACTCAGCATGCACATGCAAGGCACCACCATGCACCGCACGCTGGTGGATGCCAAGGCAGCAGGACTCTCGATTTCAGCGCCAATGGCAAATCAGAAGCAACGGTTGCCGCTATGGCTGGCGCACCACCACAAAGTGCACTCCGCCAGTGGCCCATCCAGCTTCACCTCGTTTCACCGCAAGCACCCTATTTCGAAGGGTCTGATCTCCTGCTTGCAGCTGACTGTTGCGCATTTGCTGTGGGTGATTTCCATGGCACCTTCATGAAGGGAAAAAGTCTTGCAATAGCCTGCCCGAAGCTTGATTCAGAGATGGATATCTACGTCGATAAACTGGCAGCCATGATCGACCTGTCGCACATCAACACCATTACGGTCGCCATTATGGAGGTGCCATGCTGTGGCGGCCTGATGTCGATTGTGGCCGAAGCCTTGCGAAAGGCCAAGCGTAAGGTGCCGGTGAAAAAGCTGGTTATCAGTCTGCAGGGCGAGAGGTTGTCGGAAGAGTGGGTTTGAAAGAAGTGCTGAGTGCTGAGTGCTGAGGTAACAAATTGAAAACAGTTGGCAGTTCTCTCCTTGTCATCCCGAAACGCATTGAGGGATCTATCTTGCTCCATTCGAAGAACTCGGAACTTGAGCCTTAGCACTTATGCGGCTTGAATTTTGTTATAAAAATATAACAGGGAAGATGTGATGCTGAAAGATGCTATGGGTGGTTACAGGGGGACTGCAATAGAAATCAGCCGGGTTATTGCTGAACATCCTGGCAATACAGAGGCGTACTATGATCTGGGAAATGCCCGGAGCAGTTGCGATGATTATGATGGCGCAATAGATGCTTTCACCATGGCATTGAAAATAGGCCTCCGCTTCCGTGAAGCTATTGCGGGTTATGGTGACCGCGGTATAGCAAGGGTGAAGAGTGGTGATTTCGAAGGAGCAGCGGAGGATAGAAAGAGAAGTACTGAGTTAGCAGTGGGCAGTGAAGAGGGGAGAGAAATAGTGCTGAGTTCTGAGTGCTGAGTGCTGAGTGAAGGCAAGAGAGTGGGCAGTCCATCCTTTGTCATCCCAAAACGCAGTGAGGGATCTGCTACTCAGCACTCAGCACTTCCTTTAAATAAACCAATAATGGAGGAAAGAAAGATGGGAATGTTATGTAATCAATGTGAGGAAAGTATTCATGGTACAGGGTGTACTGTGCGCGGGGTGTGTGGAAAAGATGAACCCACGGCCCAGCTTCAGGATGTGCTGGTGTATGCTACAGAAGGGCTTGCACTGGCTGCTGAAAAAATGGAGGGCAGTGTTTCAAGGAAGGTCGGCCAGCTTATCAGCGAATCACTCTTTGTTACAGTAACCAACACTAATTTTGATGAGGATGCAATAGTCGCCCAGATACTAAAGACCCTTGCAGTGCGCGATGAACTGAATGCTACGCTCGCTCATCAGCCGCATCATGATGCCGCTCACTGGACTGGAAGTTCAAAAGAGGATTTTCTTTCGAAAGCTCTTGAAGTCGGCCTTGAGAGCTTGAGTGAGAATGTTGACCTGCGCTCTCTTAAAAGCCTTGTGCTTTTCGGTCTTAAGGGACTTGCCGCCTATACAGACCATGCAGCAGTGCTCGATTATCATGATGACGATATCTATGCTTTTTATGTAAAAGGGCTTGCAGCGCTAACCAAAGAGCTGTCGGCAGACGAACTGACCGCACTGGTACTTGAGACCGGTGGCACTGCAGTCAAGGCAATGGCACTGCTTGATAAAGCCAACACAAGCACCTATGGCCATCCCGAAATCACCACAGTGAAGACCGGTGTGGGTAAAAACCCAGGTATCCTGATTTCAGGCCATGACCTCCGTGATATGGAAGACCTTTTGAAGCAGACAGCAGGAACAGGAGTGGATGTTTACACCCACTGCGAAATGCTCCCTGCACACTACTATCCGGCATTCAAGAAGTACCCTCACTTTGTTGGAAACTATGGCGGTTCATGGTGGATGCAGGATAAAGAGTTCGACACCTTCAACGGCCCCATACTCATGACCACAAACTGCATAGTCCCTGTACGCGAAAGCTATCGCAACCGAATGTTTACAACAGGCATGGCAGGCTATCCCGGACTAAGGCATATTCCGGCACGGCACCATGAAGAGCAGAAGGACTTTTCAATGCTTATCAAACTTGCCCAGAGCTGCCCGCCACCAAAAGAGATCGAAAACGGCACCATCACCGGAGGCTTTGCACACCATCAGGTGATTGCACTCGCCGACAAAGTAGTCGATGCAGTAAAGTCGGGTGCAATAAAGCGGTTTATCGTTATGGCTGGCTGTGACGGACGTCATGCATCACGCAAATACTATACCGACGTTGCTGCTGCACTTCCCGACAACACCGTTATCCTCACTGCGGGATGTGCCAAGTACCGCTATAACAAGCTCGAGCTTGGTGATATCGGCGGTATACCCCGCGTGCTCGATGCCGGTCAGTGCAACGACTCCTATTCGCTTGCGGTCATTGCCCTCAAACTCAAGGAAGTTTTTGCTCTTGAGGATATCAACGATCTGCCGATTTCCTTTGATATTGCATGGTACGAGCAGAAAGCAGTAACAGTGCTGCTTGCCCTGCTCTATTTAGGGATAAAAGGCATTCGCCTCGGGCCAACACTTCCCGAGTTTCTGACACCGAATGTTGCAGCTGTTCTGGTCGAAAAATTCGGCATCATGCCGATTGGTCCCGTTGATGCTGATATCGAAGCCATGATGGTGGGTGCCTGAACGTACCCTTGTCAGTAGTGTCTTTTTGTCCGTACTTTTTTTGTCATCCCGGCCCCTCCCTTGTCATCCCGACAAAGGAGGGATCTATCAAAAATAAAATTTGCTATTGCACGTTAATCTTTAAATAACTAAATAGCCATATAGTTCTAATTTTAGTTAGAGTGCAATTTCAAACTTTGACTCTCTATGGCAAAAGTCGTCGTTTTAGGAGGTGGTGTTGCAGGACATACCGCTGCCTCTTTTCTTAAAAAGAATCTTGGCAAACAGCATGAAGTCGTTGTTGTTACACCCAACAGCTACTATCAGTGGATTCCATCAAATATCTGGGTCGGCGTTGGCCAGATGTCTATTGACGATGTACGGTTTGAACTGAAAAAAGTATATAACCGCTGGGGCATTGTTCTTAAGCAAGCCAAAGCGATGGAAATACATCCGGAAGGTGATGCTGAAATTCAGAAAGGGTATGTGACCATTGCATATACCGATGGGATTCGAAACGGTCAGACTGAAAAAGTTGACTATGATTATCTGGTCAATGCAACCGGTCCGAAGCTGAATTTTGATGCAACTGAGGGTCTTGGTCCCGATAAAAACAGCTTTTCGGTTTGCACCTACAGCCATGCCGCCCATGCATGGGAACACCTTCAGGACAATATCAAAAAGATGCAGGCCGGTCACAAGCAGCGTTTTCTGATCGGCACCGGCCATGCTATGGCAACCTGTCAGGGAGCTGCCTTTGAATACATCCTGAATGTTGCCTATGAAATCTCAAAACGCGGTCTTAGCGATAAGGCTCAGATTACCTGGTTGTCCAATGAGTATGAATTGGGTGATTTCGGCATGGGAGGCGCATTTATTAACAGAGGCGGCTACTCAACCCCGACGAAGGTCTTTACTGAATCCCTTATGGCCGAGTACGGCATTAACTGGATCCGTCGTGCTGGAGTTCACAACGTTGAGCCAGGCAAAGCTCACTACGAGACACTTGCTGGCGAAGAGTTGACGCAGGAGTTTGATTTTGCCATGCTTATTCCATCATTTTCAGGTGTCGGGCTGACCGCTTTCGATAAGAGCGGAGTGGAGATCACCGACAAGATGTTTGCGCCAAACAAGTTTATGAAGGTTGATGCAGATTACACGCCGAAAGCCTTTGAGGATTGGGAAGCTGAAGATTGGCCCTCGATTTATCAGAACCCTCTTTTCAAAAACATCTACGCACCGGGTATTGCCTTTGCCCCTCCGCATCCGATTTCGAAACCAATGACAAGTCCGAGTGGTCGACAGATTTTTCCAACTCCACCTCGTACAGGCATGCCGTCCGGTGTTATGGGAAAAATTGTTGCGCTTAATATTTCTGAAAAGATTCAGGGAGCAACAGAACATCGCCATAAGGCATCAATGAGCAAAATGGGTGCCGCCTGTATTGTATCGGCAGGGTTTGGTTCGTTTGATGGCCTTGGTGCTTCAATGACTCTCTTCCCTGTTGTGCCTGACTGGAAAACGTATCCGGAATGGGGTCGTGATATGAACTACTCTGTTGGAGAGGCCGGCCTTGCAGGACATTGGCTGAAAGTAATTTTGCACTACCTCTTTTTCCATAAAGCAAAGGGGTATCCGTTCTGGTGGTTAATTCCGGAATAACCTTTATTTTGATGATAATCTTAAATCTGAAAACTTATGGGCACCAATAAAGTCAAGGCATATTACGACGAAGCTTATCCACCGGTACCGTCCAAAAGCACCCTTTACTGGCGGAAAAACCTGCTGTGGCAGCTTGTTCGCTTTATAGTGTTGAATGTTAAAATTATGCGAATTGTTGTCGGCGG
>CAINOC010000081.1 GCA_903851385.1 uncultured Chlorobiaceae bacterium
AGGCGAATAATTTTTTATCTCATTTGCCACCACCGTACACTGCACCGAGAGCGCAATTGACTTTTCGGGGAAGACCTGTGTCCGGTATACATGGTATTTTCGCTGATTTTGCTTCCAGAGCTGCATGCGCTTTTTCGGATGCCTTTAGCGCAGTTGCTGCGGGGTTGTGCGACAGGTTAAGGCATAGTGGCCCAATTCCTGATAAAGACAAGAATCAGTTGTTGATTACCGGAATTGCTATGGGTTCTTTTGGTTTTGAATTTGAGCTTCCTGAAAAGGGGCAGAATAAGTTTCCTGAATTTGAAGAATCAAGGACGGCGATAAATAAGATTAGCGCTTTGTTTCGGTTGGCGGCTGAAGGGAGTGATGACGATCTAGCAGAGCTTGTCGAAGAAGTTCAGCCCAGAGCGGCAAAGAAAATTCATGAGTTTCTGGATGTTCTCGTCAAGTATCACGCATGGTGTGGTTTGTCGTATGAAAAGACTTCCTTTTGTTATACTGATTATGAACAACTCAAGTTTTCTGCTGCTCGCTTGAAAGATGAAAATATTCGGGAGACGCAAGGTACTTACCGTGGAGAATTTCAAGGAGTTCTCCCGACAGGACGGACGTTTGAATTCAAGTTGCTGGATCAAGATGGTTTGATTAGTGGTAAGGTGGATGCATCAATTGAAGACCCAGACGTTTTAAACCGGGATTGGTTGCATAAACCTGTGACAGCAACACTAAACATAATGCAGATCGGTGAAGGGCGCCCGAGATATACGTTGATGTCAATGACCGATTTGATCCGATAGGGTATAGTGGACTCTGATAGCAAACGTTCTATTGCTTACACTATGAGTAATAATACCTGCCACGCTTCCCACTTGAACAGCGCACCCGGGCAGGTTTTCGCTTTTTACAGGGTTTTGTCTTTTAATATCAGAAGCTGAAGCCCTTACTTTCAAAGGTAAAAAAGCCAACAGTTAATATTTATTTTCCGCAGTAAATATTCTGTTTTCGCCCTCCAGAAAAAAACCATCAATCTTACCTGACAGCCGAAAATATCAAAGCCCCTTTTCCTTATATTTCAATTACGTATATTTCGCTTCGTTATCCTGTAGAGACCTGTCCTGTGGGCGTGATAGCTTCAAATGTTCTTGCTGCCGAATGTGAGGACAAAGAAAAGAGGGAAGCGGCTGGGTATTTAAAAGGAAACGCTCCCAACAAGTTGGAAACGTCAGACCGGAGATACTATCTCTGGTGATGTTATAGTTCAAATGTAAGCTTTAGTGATGAATAATGAAAATAATCACCATGAAAAAGAAAGAGTTCAGGTCTATGTTGATGGATTTAACCTCTACTTTGGTATGCTTGAAGCAAGGTATTACTTCTTGTAAAAGAAAACTTGACAGCGAACCCGCTATTGCTTACATTATAGGCAATAATACCTGCCACGCTTCCCACTTGAACAGCGCACCCGGGCAGGTTTTCGCTTTTTACAGGGTTTTGTCTTTTAATTTCAGAAGCTGAACCCCATGTTATACAGTAAACCCGCAGTATCAATCCCTGACCAAATCACAAAACTGAAAGCAAGGCATCTTGCCTTTGGTGACGAAGCATTTGCTATACATTGCCTCTCCAATATCAGTTATTACCGGCTTAGAGCTTATACCTATCCTTTCCAGGATAACACGCTCCCGGATCATCCGTTCGTTGTTCCAGTCACCTTTGAGCAAATCATAGAGCTCTATGTTTTTGACCGTAAACTGAGGGGCTTGGTGTTTGATGCAATGGAGAAAATTGAAATTGCCATGCGAACACAAATTATCCACCAATGGGCAATGCCATATGGTAGCCATTGGCAGTTAAACGAGACCCTTTTCAGGGATACGAATCGTTTTAACAACCAGATTGTCTCGTTACAAACAGAAATCAGTCGTTCCAACGAAACGTTTATAGAGCATTACAAGAAGACCTATACCGAACCTGTTGATCCGCCATCATGGATGAGTCTTGAGGTGAGCAGTTTTGGCTTGTTGTCTCAAATGTTCAGGAATCTGAAAAAAAGTCCTGAAAAAATCGCAGTGGCAAAGCATTTCGGGCTAAACAATATTGACCTGCTCGAAAACTGGATGCTCTGCTTCAGTCATATCCGCAACACTTGTGCGCATCACGGTCGCTTATGGAACCGTAGGTTGACGGCACATATCACATTGCCAAAAAACCCCTCAAACCCATTTATCCAAAACAGAAAAATTTTACCGTACAAGCCCTACGCAGCGTCATGTTGTATGCAATACATTTTGCAAAACATCAGCTCCGATACTTTATTTAAGGATGGTCTGAAAGCGCTTATGAAAACCTGTCCCCTTAAACAGGAAAAGGAAATGGGTTTCCCGGAAGATTGGCGATCAGAATCTTTTTGGAAATGATACAGTAGAAGAGAGAGGGACCCCATACCAAATCCCGATCCAGTTTTGGAAAAACGACTATTAACTATCACTGAAATGAACGAACTTAGAAATATTCATCCGGGAGAGGTTTTGATGGAGGAGTTTTTAATTCCATTAGAACTAACTGCTTACAGGATTTCCAAAGATATCGGGATACCTCAGACCCGGATATCTGAAATATTGAAAGGGAAGAGATGTATAACGGCAGACACGGCATTGCGTCTTTCACAATATTTCGGGAATTCCGCAAAGTTCTGGCTGGGTCTGCAGGATGACTATGATATTGAGGAAGGGATGAGGAGGAGCAACGTAGCATAATACCCTTCACCAGAAATTTCTTTTCTATTATAGATGTTTCCCGGCCAACCGGTCGGCAAGGGATTCAAGTTCACTCTCGTTTTCAGGAGCATCTACCCAGGTAACAGTAAGTCTGTTTTTAAAAAAAGTCAACTGGCGTTTTGCATAATTTCGGGTATGCTGCTTTACGAGATCGATTGCGGTTACGAGATCGATCTTTCCGTCAAAGTATTGAAACAGTTCCTGATATCCCACCGATTGCAGTGCCGGTATTTTATCATGTGCAAGCATTGCCAGGTATTTATTATGGAGCATTTTTGCTTCCGCCAGAAGACCTGCCTCAAGCATTTCCTCTGTGCGCTGGTTGATGCGCATGTAGAGCCTCTCGCGGGGCATAGAAAGGCCCCAGGCAAGAAAGCGAAGACCAGTTTCTGCTTTTCCCTGTGCCTGCAGTTCTGTAACGCTTACCCCTGTTATTTCGATGATTTCAAGGCTTCGTATGAGTCGCTGTGTCTTTGTTGCATCAAGTGTGGCAGCCTGCTGAGGGTCTTTTTGGAGAAGTTTTTTATAGAGTTCTTCTTTTCCGATGCTTTCAAGTTCCTGAAGAAGCTTTTTCCTGATTTCAGGGTTTCCGGGAGGCAACTCTGCAAAGCCTTCAAGCAACCCTTCAAGGTAGAGCGTTGACCCGCCGGTCACCACCGCTGGAATGCCCCTGCGATGTATTTCTCGGATCCGCGCTCTTGACTCAATGGCAAAGTCGCCCGCAGTAAACGGCTCCCCGATATTTTTTTCATTGATAAAATGATGCCGTATATCGCGGAGCGATTCGGGGGAAGGCTTTGCTGAGCCAATGTCGAGCTCGCGGTATATCTGGCGGGAATCGGCGGAAATGATTTCGGCTCCGATTTTTTTAGCCAGTGCGTGTGCGAGTGCTGATTTGCCTGATGCGGTGGGGCCGAGGATAACATGGACGGGTATCAGCATAAAAGCGGTTTTAACGCCTTGCTGACCCTCGAAAGCGGAAGGCCGACAACATTGTAGTAACACCCTTCAATACGTTTGATATAGCAGGCCATAAGAGGATCCTGAATGCCATAGGCACCGGCCTTGTCGTATGGCTTTACGGAAAGAAGGTAACGCTGGATTTCACTGTCCGACATCGGCTCGAATTCAACGGTGGTAACAACACATTCCGTGTAGGTTTTTTCGCCAAAGAGAATTACAAATCCGGTATAGACCCGATGAGAGCGGTTTTGCAGGCTTTTGAGCATGTTGAACGCATCATCGAATCCGGCAGGTTTACCAAGAATCTGGTTTCCTTTAGCAACGACGGTATCAGCTGCGAGAATAACAGCCTTGCGCTTGTCACCTACTATGACTGCTGCAGCGGCTTCAGCTTTCGCTAAAGCGATTTTTGTGATGTTATCTTCAAGACTGAGTGAAGGGTCTATTATTTCCTCCGTATCAACTGCCAGGGTTTCAAACGGGATCTGCATTAATGAGAGTATATCCTTTCTTCTCGGTGACTGTGATGCAAGGATAAGCGTTGGTTTAGCCATGTGTTGTTTTTCTCAGTTCAGGTTGTTCCAGCCTCTTCGGTTAAGGTCTGCAAAGATAAGTGCTCCGGCAATACATCCGGTACCGAGAAAGAGGAATCCCTGAAAAAGATCACCAAAGATAACTCTTCCCGTGCCGAACAGGATTGCATAGATCATAATGATGCCAAGTGCCCAGTCAACAAAAAGCATGGTGAATCCGGTGTCGGATTCCACATCGGGGAGGTTTTTTGCCACTTTTTTCCAAAGCACTCCTCCGACTCTTGTTTTTCTGTAGAACGTTTCAAGTTGAGCAGTTTCTGTTGGCGGTGTCAGAAAGGTGACCGTGAGGGTTGCCGCAATGGTAACGCCGACAATGATAAAAATCGAAAAGGGAAAGGTAATTGCTGTAAACAATTTTATCCATGTGAAGACAATGAATGGGGCTACCATGGATGTGATTTCGGACCATGCGTTGAGCCTCCACCAGAACCAGCGGAGAATAAGGACAAAGCCGGTACCTGCTCCGCACTGGATAATGAATTCCCATGCACCGGTGATGGTTTCAAGTACAAAGAAGGTGATGTAGAGAGCAAATGCAGCGGTCAGGAATGTCGTGATTTTAGAAATAGTGACATAGTGTTTTGCATTGCCATCCGTTTTAAGGAATCGTTTGTAAAAATCGTTGATCAGATAGCTCGTGCCCCAGTTGAGGTGTGTTGAGAGCGTTGACATGTAGGCGGCTAAAAAGGCTGCGATCAGCAGGCCCTTGAGGCCGGAAGGCAGTACAGCTTTCATGACATAGACGAAACCATCCTCCTTTTGATTCATTGGGAGATGTGGAAACATCACGAGGCTGACAAGGCCTACAATGATCCATGGCCATGGCCTGAGGCAGTAGTGGGCAACGGTAAACCAGAGTGTTGCCAGCAGGGAGTGTTTCTCATTTTTAGCACTCATCATGCGCTGGGCAATATAGCCGCCACCACCAGGCTCAGCGCCGGGATACCATGAAGACCACCACTGGACAAATGCCATGGCTGCAAAAGAGGCAAAGGGAAGTGCGGCAGCGCCTGTCGGCGAAGTGCTTGATTCTCTGCCGAATGATGGGAAAAAGTCGAACATCCATGCCGGAAGTGCCTTGGTGAGGCCACCGGCAGAAACGACAGCCGGTGACTGAACAGCAAGTACAGCAAGGATGATACAGCCGGCCATGGCGATGACAAACTGAACGGCATCGGTAATTGATACACCCCAAAGGCCGGAAAGCCCGGAGTAAAAGGTGGTAAGCAGGACAAGCGCAACAATGGTCCATTCCGGATTCAGCTCCGGCACCATGATTTTGATGATCTTGAACATGGCCAAGTTGACCCAGCCGATAATGACCGCATTGATAAAGAGACCGAAATAGACTGCCTTGAATCCGCGAAGGAATCTGGCAGCGGGGCCACTGTAACGCAGTTCAATAAATTCAAGGTCAGTAAGGATTTCTGCCCTTCGCCATAGCCGGGCAAAAAAGAATACCGTGAGCATGCCTCCCGAAACAAATGTCCACCATACCCAGTTGCCGGCGATGCCGTTTTTGGCTACAAATCCGGCAACGGCAAGGGGTGTGTCGGCAGCAAAGGTTGTTGCTACCATACCTGTGCCGGCAATCCACCAGGGGAGTTTGCGTCCGGAGAGAAAAAACTCATCCACATTTTCCGAAGCGCGGGAAGAGAACCACAGTCCAATGACCAGTGTCAGCAGAAGGTATCCGAGGATGAAACTGTAATCAAGAATGTTGAGCTGATCCATATCTTCTTTTTCTTAAGCGTTTCTTTCCTGTGTTCCTTAATGTTCTATGGCTCTCCGGGAAATCGCGTTAGTTTATTCGTCGATTCGTGAAAGTTCACGGAAGCTCTGGAAGCGGTCTTCGATTTCAAGCATATTCAGTGCTGCAATTTTTTCGGTGCCGAATTTTTCTACACAGAAGCTTGCCATGGCGCTGCCGTAAAGAACTGCTCTGCGCATTTCAAGGTCGTTTATGGTTCCACATCGTGCGAGGTGCCCGATAAAGCCCCCGGCAAAGGTATCGCCAGCACCGGTCGGGTCAAAAATGGATTCGAGCGGAAAGGCTGGAGCAGCAAAGATGCCATTGTCGGTAAACAGGAGTGCGCCGTGTTCGCCTTTTTTGATGATCAGGGTCTTGGGGCCCATGTTGCGAATGATTCGGGCGGATTTGACAAGGTTTGGGTCACCGCTTAAAATTCTTGCCTCACTGTCGTTAATGATGAAAATATCAACTCGTTCGAGAGTTTTTTTAAGTTCGGCAGGTTTGCCTTCGATCCAGAAATTCATGGTGTCGCAGATGACCAGCTTCGGCTTGTTAATCTGGTCAAGCACTTTGAGCTGCAGTTCAGGGTCGATATTGCCGAGGCAGACAAATTCTGAATCACGGTATTCCTGGGGTACATGAGGGTCGAAATCGGCAAACACATTCAACTGGGTGTCGAGCGTGTCGCGAGTGTTCATGTCGTAATGATAGCGTCCGGCCCAGCGGAAGGTTTTTCCATCCTCCACTTTTTTGATGCCTTTGGTGTCGATGTTTCTGGAATGCAGCAGGTCGAAATGTTTATCCTCAAAGTCAGAGCCAACGACGCCGACCAATTTTACCTTGTCGTCAAAATAGCTTGCCGAGAGCGCAATGTAGGTGGATGATCCGCCAAGAGTGTCATAAGAATTTCCGAAAGGCGTTTCGATGTCATCAAAGGCCAGAGAGCCGACAATGAGAATAGACATAGTGTGATAATTGTTTGGTTTATTGAAAAATTACGAAAGATACGTTTTTTGCCGATTATCTCGTCAAACCTCCCCAGGGAGTTCAAAGAGCATGCATTGACCTGCAGAAAGGGTCACTTCAAGTTTATGTTCATTGATTGGCAAAGATGTTTCACTGATCAGGTCGTACAGCGAGATATTGTTCATGCTGAATTCAAGTGCTCCTGTTCTGCTTTCATAGAGGTTGCTGTTTCCGACAAAGAGCAGTGAACGGCCGCCGGATGATCTCATCACTGCAAAAAGTTCAGGTTCGGATACATAGGGTATGCTCATTGATCCTCTATCTCCGCATAGTAAAAGATCGAGATACCGCTTCCTGACATCAAGAATCTTTCTGATATAACTGTTGAGAGGCTCGAGGCCGTTTGTGTTTTCCCAGTCATAGCTGAAAGCGCTGAAGAGGGGCAGCTTTTCGGGAGGATAGAGTGCCCTGTCCTCATCGGTGAAATTAAGGCCGAGGTTTACCGGATGCCATTCACAGAGCTCCATGCCTGACTGCAGAAACGGGATTGCGGGCAGTATGGCACTGAGCGTGAATATGAAGGTCGAGAAGTTTCGTCCAGCCTCTTGCCGTGGGTAACGGAAGCAGACTCTTGGGGTGTTGTGATTTTCACCGGTTCCAAAAAACGGGAGTGCCACCCCTGTTCTGTTCAGGTGGTTTAACAATCCACGTATAAAGACAATATCGTGGATGACGAACGGAAGGGAGCCGAATACTGCATTGAAGCCCTCATTGCGAATTTCTGGCGTCGGATTGAAATTCTCATCCCAGAATGCAAAGTCGGGTTTACTTTCGCGGGCTTTACGGACAATATTTTTTTTCAGTTCGGAGGGCAGGGCATGGCCCATGTCGATCATGGCACCGTCAATACCATAGAGCTGCTGATAACTTGGGATGATATCCGAAATTTCATTCCAAAGCGCGGTATTGCAGTTCTCCGGATTTTCAAGAGCACTGTCGTACATCCTTATGGTATTGTAGGCAATGTAGTTGAACGCATCATTGTTGTGCATTTTCAGATAGGTCACATCGGTCCATGCCGGTTGCCGGTCATCAGGCGGCCAGTCTGAAAACGCACTTGCTATGCGGCAAGGTGTGCCATCCTCGGTACAACCCTGCAATATTCCATCCTTATCATGAACTGTAACAGGCTGTGATACGAATTGTTCCCGGTATTCTGCCGCAGGGGCCGGAAGATTGTGCATTTCATGGCGCCCTACCAGTTCATTAATCCATTTCAGTGTATCGGGCTCGAAATGAGGAGGCCCGTAATTGCGGGTATTATCATTCTCCCTGATCCAGTAGAACCAATCAGGGTGCTCTGTTATCCAACTGCTGTCCATAGAGGCTGTTCTAAAGACAAACTCAAGCACCACATGGATGCCAAGCAGATGTGCCGCCTCGACAAATGCTTTGAGAAGCGCTTCAGGAGAAAGGCCGAGTGCCGGCTCATCAAGCATCGGGTCGAGCTTGCGCGGGTTTTTAACGGCATAAGGGGAGCCCAGCGAGCCTTTTTTGCTTTGAGAGCCAATTTCAGTGAGGGGGAGAATATAGATGGTATTTGCACCGAGATTTTTTATATACGGTAAAAGCGCAATTGCCTTGAGGAGGGTTCCGGTTTCCCTGAACCCGCATGAAAGAGGTTCTGTAGCGATGGACCCGTCGCCGTTATGGTCAAATGCTGTGGTGAGTCGAATAAAGAGGTTGTAGACTACAGCACCCTCTCTCCAGTCAGCAATTTGTTCTTCGGAAATGGAGTGATCACTGCCATGAAGGATGCTTTCAATAATTGCTGTATAGTATCCCGCAGGGTTGACCTGTTCAATTCCACTGTTTTTTCCTGTCCAGATTCCGGGAACACTGTAGGAGCTTGCGGGGAAATGCTGATCCAGGCTTTTCAGCGCATGGAGGAGCGATGCTAGATGAGTTGTCTGCAACGTATGGATAGTATGGTTATCAGGTAAGAAAACGTGAAGATAACTAATATAGAGAAAGCTAGCGTATAAAGATTTAATTCTCTTATGAAGAACATCAGGATCGTCGTGGAATATGATGGTACATCCTTTGCCGGATGGCAGAGGCATGGCAATGGCTTTGTGGTAGGAAGATGTATTTTTGAGAAAAAGATTATAAGGCGATGTACAAGGTTTGTATATTGCCTTGAAATCTTTAAATGAAATGGTTATGCCTACAATCACCGTTAATATTGCTTTTCAGGATTCCTTACTGAATGAAATCGATAAAACAGCCAGAAAAGAGTTCAGAAGTCGATCTGAACTGATCAGGGAGGCTGCGAGGCTTTATATTGAACGCAGGAATCAGTGGAATGATTTTTTTCTGCTTGGCGATAAAGTGTTGTTGGAGAATCAGCTGACTGAGGATGATGTGGCCGGGGAGATAGAGGCTGTTCGCGCTTCGAGAGTCAAATCGGAATGAGGATTGTATGTGATACCAATGTTCTCATTTCCGGGTTTCTTTTTGGCGGAAATCCGAGGGAAGTGTTGCGGCTTTGTTCATCGGGTAAAGTGATTAATTGTATCTCTCCAGAAATTATCCAAGAGGTTGAGGAGGTTCTGTATCGTCCAAAATTTGGACTTTTGCCTGAGCAGGTATACCGGATAATAGGGCTCTTCAGGGATACGTTTACGATGGTGATTCCCAAAAATTCAATTGGCATTATAACTCGGGATCCAGATGATAATCGGATTCTTGAGGCTGCGGATGCTGCCGAGGCCAAGGCTATTGTATCGGGGGATAAACATTTACTTGAACTGGCACTGTGGAAGGATATTCCCATTCTTAACCCTACTGATTTCTTAAGGATAAACGGTGGTTGTTTATAGAATCGTTTCTAGTACTCTTCTTTTTGTACGTCCCTTGTTTTATAAAATGTAAGATACTTTCAGATTATGAAAGTATCTTACAAAAATGAATATGCTTGTTAAAAAAATCCAGCAGGCTGATTTGGCTGAGCGCGTTGTTACCGATGGTCAGTTAGCACGGCTGCTCGATGGTTCGCCGCAACGGCGCTATAATTTAGTTAATCGGGCATTGCAGCAGGGTGAGTTGCTGCACCTTCGGCGTGGCCGTTATCTTGTGGCATCAGCCTTGCAGAATCAAAAAGTTCATCCCTTTGTTTTAGCCCAGTCCCTGCAGGCGGGCTCATATATCTCCTTTGAAACGGCTCTTAGTTATCATGGATGGATTCCGGAAGCAACGCCGGTAACAATGTCGGTCACGCCGGGGTCACGGAAGCTGGAAATTGATGTTCCGATCTTTGGTGTTTTCCGGTTTTATCCATTAGCATTAAGGAATGGCTATTTTCTGGAAGGTGTTGATCGTGTAATTTTTGCAGGTCAGACTGCGCTGGTAGCTCAGCCATTACGGGCTCTTCTTGATCTTGTTTGTTTGCGCAAGCGGGATTATTCCGGCATTTCGGTACTTGGCGAAAGCTTGCGTATCGATAAAGAGCTGCTCCCAAGCATTAAGGATGAGGAGTTGCTGCGCATGCTCCCCGTTTATCAGCATAAACGTCTTGTAACATTTATCATGTCACTTAAGGGAGGAGCGTAATGTAATGATTGAGTTATTGCGGAAGCGCCTTCAACAATATAAGGCGGCTGATGCTTCGGCCGAAGAGCATGCGCTCAAGGAGATTTTGCAGGAAGTAGCTCTCTACGGGTTATGGCGTGCTGGCTTTTTTGAGGTTGCAGCATTTCAGGGAGGCACTAGTTTGCGCATTCTTCATGGATTGCCACGTTTTTCAGAGGATCTTGATTTCATTCTCCTGACCAAGGATCCGGAATTTATCTGGACCCCTTATTTTAAAACCCTCAGGGAGGTGTTGGCAGAATTTGGTGTTCATTGTGAACTTGTTGATCGCGGTCATATGGATCGTGCTGTTCGTCAGGCGATGCTGAAAGATGATTCTATCGGCAGCCAGCTTAATCTCTCATTTTACGGGACCAGTAACGCTCGGAAATTAAAAGTCAAGCTGGAAATCGATACTTTGCCTCCAGAGGGTTCAGGGTTTGACTATCGTTATCTTGATTTTCCTCTTGATTATGAACTCTGTGCGCAAGATCTGTCGAGTAATTTTGCACTCAAGGTTCATGCCCTTATGTGCCAGCCTTATATCAAGGGTAGAGACTGGTTCGATTTCAGCTGGTATGTTACCCAAGGCGTTATCCCGAATTTTCTGCTTCTGCAAAATGCACTGTATCAATATGGTCCATGGGCCGGAGATCACCTGAACATCGATGCTGATTGGCTCAACACAGCTATGCAGAACAAGATTCATAGCATATCCTGGTCAGATGCGGCCGAAGATGTTGCCCCATTTCTGCCTCCCGCAGAGCAACACAGTCTTAAGCTATGGAGTCCCCGCTTTTTCAACGAAAAGCTCAGGAAATTGATTAACGAAGCACTTAAAAATTAAGTGGACCTGTTGATGCATTTGTATTTATGAAGAATATCAGGATTACCGTTGAATATGATGGTACTTCCTTTGCTGGATGGCAGAGGCAGTCTGGCAGGATAACAACCGTCCAGGGTGAGATAGAGGCGGGACTCGGGATGATTCTGCAGGAGAAAATTTCTCTTGCAGCTGCAGGGCGAACCGATAAGGGGGTTCATGCCAAGGCTCAGGTCGCTAATTTTTTAAGCGCTTCAACACTGGAGCTTCCCAGAATTGTTCATTCGCTGAATTGTGTTTTGCCCGACACAATCAGGGTAAGTGACCCTCGTGAAATGCCTTATGAATTTCATGCACGGCACAGTGCCCGGGAGCGGCAGTACCGGTATTTTCTTCTTGAAGAGCCTTCAGCTATTTATGGTCGCTTTGCGGGGTGTTCGTATGGAAAACCTGATATTGAGGTTATGCAGGAGATTGCCGCTTCTCTGGTTGGAACTCACGATTTCACAGCCTTTTCCAAGGAGGATAGAGATAATCCGGGTCGTCTCTGCAGTGTGACAGCGAGCGAATGGTACCGGTATGATCGCTTTCTGGTATTTCAGATTTCAGCAAACCGTTTTTTAAGGAGTATGGTGCGCTATCTTGTTGATACAATGGTATGCGCTGGAATGGGGGCGCTCAGTGTTGAAGAGTTCCAGAGGATGCTTGACTCAATGGTGATATCAAATTCAGTAAAGCCAGCCGTTGCAAACGGTCTTTTTCTCTGGAAAGTTACCTACTGATATTGGATTTAAAATGTATTGTATGCGTAAAAGATTATTGTATTAGTCAGGAACGGTTTTTATTGTTACTTTTTCAAGGTTGATTTCTGCTGTTTCAGCATGGATCGTTTAGTATTTCCTCTCTTAATGAACGTGCCGCTAGTGAAAATAAGGGTTTATAATAAGGGTATTTCCAATAATCGTTGTGAGCGGATTGCGAGCATGGCGGACGAAACGTCCATGGGCAATCAAAACGTCCTGAAAACCTTTGTGAGTCCCTTTACAATTTTGAAGGTGTTGTTACTGGCAGTCGTTTTTCAGTATCCTGTTTTGCCGGTTTTTGCTGCAGATTCTTCGGCAGCTATCAGGGGAACGCTTCCAAAGTCATCAGTTTCAGATATTCTTGACAGTCTTGTCAATGCGACCTATTTCAAGGATGAACACTTTTCATCCACTTCGAAAGAGGGCGAAAAGTTTGGATTTCCTGCCAATTTTGTGCCTCAGTACAGCGATTCGGTCTATGCTTCAAGAATTGCGTCGCTTGCTAGAAAAACCCCTTTCAATCTTGTCTTTAATGATCATGTCAGAGGGTTTATAAGGCTTTATGCTGTCGATAAAAGAAATACGACGGCCAAAATCCTCGGACTCACAAAAATCTATTTTCCTCAGTTTGAGGAGAAACTTGATGCCTACAACATTCCCCTTGAAATGAAGTACCTTGCCATTGTGGAATCGGCTCTTAACCCCACGGCAGTCTCTCCTGCCGGAGCTAAAGGGCTATGGCAGTTTATGTATGGAACGGGAAAAATGTACGGTATGCAGTCATCTTCCTTTATAGAGGACCGCTATGATTCGGAGAAGGCGACTGTGGCGGCATGTAAATATTTAAAGGATCTCTACAATATCTATGGTGACTGGTTTCTTACACTTGCGGCTTATAATGCGGGTCCTGGAAATGTCAATAAAGCAATCAGGAGAGCTGGCGGTGTAAAGAACTACTGGGCAGTATGGGATTATCTTCCTGCTGAAACGAGGGGTTATGTTCCGGCATTTATTGCCGTGAACTATATCATGAATTACTACAACGAACACAATATCCGTCCCGTAGAGCCGGGATTTCTGTATCACGATATCGACACACTGAGAACCACCCGTATGTTGTCGTTTGATCAGATAAATGCGACCATAGGTGTTCCGATGCGTGATCTCCAGTTTCTTAACCCGCAGTACAAGCTTGGCATTATTCCCGCGGCAGGGTCAATGGGAAACGTTATCAAACTGCCAAAACAGTATATCGGTCAGTTCCAGAGGCGTGAACAGGAGATTTATGCTTACAGGTCGCAAAAAACAACAGAGCGCGAGCAGTTGCTTGCAAAGGTTGAAAGTCTCAATGCCAGTGCCGGAGGAGAGGGAGAGAAGGTTCATATTGTGCAGCAGGGTGAAACTCTTGGTACTATTGCAAGGCTTTACCGAACCTATATCAGTCAGCTGATTGTCTGGAACAACTTGAAAGATCCCGATGTGACTCCCGGTCAGAAACTTGTTGTTTTCGGAAGTGGTGATAACAGCAGTTCGCGTCAGAGTGAAGGGGGGGGCGAAGGTTCTGTGAAAAAAAAGCTGGTCATTCACAGGGTTGGAAAGTCAGAAACACTCTCTTCCATTGCCAGAAAGTACGGGACCAGTGTTGGTCGTCTTTCAGAGTTGAACAATCTGAAGAATCGTATGAAGGTTGTTCCCGGCCAGCGGCTTAAAATTGAACGGGAGGTAGTGACGTTTGAAAAACCCCGGTATTCAGCCCGTCATTCCAAGACTGGCAAGGGTAGTAAGGGTTTGAAAAGTCATAAAGTTAAAAAAGAGCGTTCATCCCGTTCCACCCGTAAACGTAAGCGATAGAGGGATAATGGGTGAGAGGAAGCATGGGTTTTAAAACGGTAATTTGTTATTTCAGCGTATCTATTACACGGAAATTTTATTATCTTAAGCCTTTTCAAGTTGCTTGGCTGACGGAAAATAGGGGTTTGCAGGAAATTGGTTTATTCAATAATTCTTTAAATAAGAATCATTAAAACGTATGCGTAATATCATTTTCACCGGAAAGGGTGGTGTTGGTAAAACTTCTGTTGCTGCAGCCACAGCGCTCAAAGCCGCAGATATGGGGTACAAGACACTTATTATGTCTACCGATCCGGCGCACAGTCTGGGCGACTCGCTCGATGTTAAACTTGGACCTTCACCTGTGAAGGTTGCTGAAAATCTCTGGGGTCAGGAGGTCAGCGTTTTTGGTGATCTTAATCTGAACTGGGATGTCGTTAGAGAGCACTTTGCACATTTGATGGAGTCACGTGGAATCGAAGGTGTTTATGCTGAGGAAATGGGTGTGCTTCCAGGAATGGAAGAGCTCTTTTCGCTCTCATATATCAAGCGTTATAATGAACAGAATGAATACGATCTTCTTGTAGTTGACTGCGCTCCTACAGGCGAAACTCTTCGTCTTCTTTCTCTGCCTGAAACATTCGGATGGTTTATCAAAATGATCCGTAATGTCGAAAAGTTTATGGTGAAGCCAGTTATCAGGCCTCTTTCAAAGAAAATCAATAAAATCAACGATTTTGTTGCTCCTGTAGAGGTTTATGACAAGGTTGACAATCTCTTCTCTTCAACAGAAGGTATTATCGACTTGCTGGCCGATAACACAAAAACAACCATGCGTCTTGTGATGAACCCTGAAAAGATGGTTATCAAGGAGTCCATGCGTGCTTTGACCTATCTTAATCTCTATGGTATTACCGTTGACAGGATTACCATTAACCGTGTTATGCCTGATCAGAGCCCTGATCCTTATTTCCAGAAGTGGCGCGCTATTCAGCAGAAGTATATCGATCAGATCACGGATGCCTTTGCTCCTATTCCGATTGCAGAAGTGCCGCTGTTTGATGATGAGGTTGTCGGGTTGCCGATGCTTCGCAGGGTAGGTGAAAAAGTGTATGGCGATTTGAATCCTCTTGATATTTTCTTCTCGGAAAATCCGATTGATATCCAGAAGGTTTCTGACGGTCACTACAAGGTTCGTGTCAGGCTGCCGTTTATGGAAAATATGGGTCTGGAACCGAAAATTCTTAAACTTGGTGATGATCTTACCATCCGTATCGGCGATTACCAGAAGGTTGTTGTACTGCCGATCTTCCTCGCCGGAATGGAATCAACAGGTGCTAGTTATGAAGATAAGTGGCTCAGTATCGATTTTGCCAAGGCGAACTGATTTTCTTGGTTTTCTCCGGATGTTAATCTGGCTTTAAAGGACAATAAAAAACCTGCCGGCAAGGCAGGTTTTTTATTGTCTGACTGTAAATCTGTTTTTAGAGTGTAACCAGATTCGCAACGTCAACACCGTTGACATTTCTTATGCCGTCAAGCAATTCTGTTGTAACAGCTCCATCCACAACAATAGCTGTCATGGCGACTTTTTTCTCTTCATCCCTTGAGAGTGCGATATAGGCGATATTCAAGTTATGCTGCAGCAAGAGCTGAGTGACATTTGCTATGACACCCGGCTTGTCGATATTGTTGTAGATAATAATGTTGCCTTCCGGTTTGAATTCGACAAGGAACTGGTCGATCATAACAATACGTACCTCTTTATCACCAAAGACAGTGCCGCCTATCATCCGTTTTGCATGCCCGTTTTCAAGCTCAATGCGGATGAGGTTCGTATAGTCAGGGTTTTCCTTTTCAAACTTCTGCTGCAGGCTGATACCGCAATCCTTTGCCATCGTGAATGCATTGATATAGTTGGTATCTTTTGACTGGCGGATATCAAGAAAGCCTTTCAGAGCTGCTGCTGTAATAACTTCGTTAAATTTTTGAAGGAATTCACCTGAGGTTCTGATTGTCATTCTGGTGGCATCCTGAGGGGCCATCTGGGCAAGGGTTGCTCCAAGTTTTTCAGCAAGCGTGAGATATGACTGTACACCTGGTGCCTGTGCCAGTTCAACGGCTGATGCATTGACAGCCCCTTCAAGCTTTCCTCTCCTTTTCCATTCGACAATCTGTTCAGCTATCTGAATGGCAACTTTTTGCTGTGCTTCGTTTGTAGATGCAGCAATATGCGGGGTAGCAATGACAGCGTCAAGTTTTAAAAGAGGATTGTCGGGGTTGACCGGTTCTGTTTCAAAAACATCAAGCGCAGCGGCGGAAACTTTTCCGGATTCTATGGCTTCAGCAAGGTCGGCTTCATTAATTATTCCTCCTCTGGCGCAGTTGATGATGATGACACCTGGCTTCATCAGGTCAAGCGTATCTTTTGAAATCAGATTACGTGTTGATTCGTTCAGTGATGAATGAATGGTAATAACATCAGCGCGCATGAAATTTTCATGCAGAGGGAGGAGCTCAATGTTGAGATGTGAGGCAAATTCGTCAGGAATCATGGGGTCGTAGGCGATGGTGTTCATCCCGAAAGCCTGCATGCGTGAAGCTACTTCACGTCCAATTTTTCCAAGACCGATAATGGAAAGGGTTTTGCCTTCAAGCTCGATGCCGGTAAATTTTGTTTTATTCCAGTTTCCCTGCTTCAGGTCAGCTGTTGCCTGAGGGATGCGGCGTGCGGAGGAAAGAATCATGGCGCAGGTATGTTCAGCTGCTGAAATGGTGTTTCCGCCTGGAGTGTTCATAACGATAATGCCGTTACGGGTTGCAGCTTCAATGTCGATGTTGTCAACCCCGGCTCCAGCTCTACCGATAAGCTGCAGCTTTGTGCCGCACTCGATAATTTCAGCGGTAACTTTTGTGGCGCTTCTGACTATCAGTTTTTCGAAGCCGCCGATGATGCGTTTAAGCTCTTCCTTACTGATTTTTGGTATTTCTGTAACGTCAAAACCGTTCTGAGAGAGGATTTGACCGCATTGCGGATCAATACCGTCAGTGATCAGTACGTTCATGTTTTTTTTGATTATTGATTGCCAGTTTTGAAAACTTTGTTCTTAACTGGGGTAATATATTTCTTTTTTTTTGAGGCATTAAGATTAAAATAATCGAGGTTTTGAAAAAGGGGCGATTAAGGAAGAGGATAAAATAGCAGGTTGAGAATTTGCTGAAGAAAGCAACTCAGCTACAGGTTAAAGGGGTTGTCAACTACTTCCAGAGAGAGCTCTTTTGTGTGGTCATGAAAACCAATCCGGATGTAATGGTGGTTCTCTTTACAGAAAATATCAATCCCTTTTTCAACTGCATGCAGAATGATGTGACCTTTATGATGGCCGAGCTCTTTGGAAAGATCATTCCATTTCCTGAAAACAAGATTGGTATAGCATTCCCCCTCCCTGATGGACAGAACACTATGATCTCCCATATCAGTTATGACATCAGGCGTAGAGATTAATGACATCTCCTTTCCAATCCAGATGCTTATGATCTCACAATGAAACGGAAGGAAGACTGAGTTTTTGACAAAAAAACCATGCTCGCCATTGTTGATTGCCGTAGTAAAGCTTTTCATAACTATGAATGTTACAGATTAACGTGTTCCCTTTACTTGTATATAAACAGTTCCCATACCAGAAATAAAAAAGGAAGCAAAATCGGTAAAGAATATTTATAGATATACTCCAAAAAATCAGGAACATCAACATCGGCTTGTGCGGCAATGTTTTTAACCATAAAATTTGGAGCATTGCCGATGTAGGTCATCGCCCCGAAAAAGACCGAGGCTAAAGAGATAGCCATCAGATAAATCTCCGATGAGACATCACCCTGAACAGGGGAAGCGATCCCGTTACCAAAATGCTTTATGTTATCAGGTGAGCCAATATCCAGTCCGAATTTGCCTAATGCAGCAGCAAAGAAATTCAAATAGGTTGGTGCGTTATCCAATACGCCTGAAAGAGCTCCGGTCATCCAATAGAAACTTGATACTGAAAGCGCTCCTGCGTGCGTTGCAGCATAGTTTGCGATGAGTTCAAGTGCCGGAATCATAGTTGCAAAAATGCCGATAAAAAGAAAAGCAACTTCCTTGATTGGCTCAAAGTTGAATTCATTGCCCTTCATCGCTTCATGATTTGCGGTTTTATAAGCAGTAAAAGCAACAAGGCCCATGATCAGCTCACGGATGCCGAAAGGAACATGAAGCATATTTTGAAGACTCGGAAACCCCTCTATAACGGCAGGGTCAAGAAAAACTGCTGCAATGATCACGGGTAGAAAAAGAAAGCTTCGGCTTCCCGTAATGCTCAGCCCGCCTTTTGCTTCAGAACTTTTCATCTTATACTTTCCAGCCCTTGCATCAAGAACTGTGAATATCAGAATAAGACCGATTACAGTCATGATCCACGGCAACCATAGTTTCGTGAGCACCCAGAAAAATGGCACACCCTTTAAAAAGCCGAGAAACAGGGGAGGGTCGCCCATTGGAGTGAGTGCACCAGCTATATTGCTGACTATAAAAATAAAGAAAACGATGTGAAAAGCTTTTAAGCGTCCTTCATTGATTCGCATATAGGGCCGAATGAGCAGCATGGACGCACCAGTTGTTCCGATTACATTCGCAATTACTGCTCCAATAAAGAGCAGAAGAGCGTTAATCAAGGGATTTCCTTTTCGTTCGATCTTTATGAGTATTCCACCCGATACGACAAACAGAGATGAGATAAAGGCAATAAAGGAGATGTACTCTTCGAGGGTATGTTCAAGAACATGAAGCTTGTGTTCCATGAAAAATCCGTAGTAGCCAGCCACCACAGTACCAAGCCCTACGGCAACCTTCGCAAAATGATGTTCCCAGAAACGGTGATAAAGCAGGGGGCCGGTAGCTATCATTGCAAGAAGAGCAATAAAAGGCGCAACAAGCCAGACCGGCGGAAGATGATGAGCAATATTGGCGTTAGTAATGACGGCTTCGGTCACATTCCGGGTTTCTACAGCATAAAGCGGAGGGCTGACGCTGTTTACTATGAGAACAGTGAGAATAAAAGTGAATGAGAAAAAAAGTGATTTTGTTGATGCATGAAACAATGGTTCATCAATAAATGAGTAGTACTGAAAAATGATATTTATTGGAGATCACAGAGCTCTGAAGATTAGTGGTACAAGTTATTCCTCGAAAGATGAAGGCTGCACCAGGATGTCAATACATTTTGTCACGCCTTGATGCTGTATGCCTTCAGAAAAACCCCCCTATGAGTTCGCTAAGATGCCGGATATTAAGTAATTAATATAAAAAAACTGTTTTATTCGAGCATCAACCCTTGTGTTTTTGATATTTGCTTCGTACCTCAAATGCTTTCTGAACAATTTCCCTGTCAAAGAGAAGTTTCTTACGGTCACACTATTCAGTTCTTTCAATTTCAGCAAGCGAGTGTTTGCATGGGGGAGTGTTATAGCCGGAATTTATAGGCATAGACACTGATTATATATTAAGGTTTTTTTTATCTTATATGCTGTTAATTTCTATGATGATATTATTGTTGAAAACGAATGGAAAAGTTACATGATTTAAGAGTTTCACGTATTATCCGTCTCTCTTCCCCAAAGGCTCTCAAAGAGCAGCTTCCTGTGGATGAAACTATTGCTGAGACCGTTATTACAGGACGTCGTGAAGTTGAAAATATATTGACTGGCAAGGATTCCAGAATGCTGGTGATTGTCGGACCTTGTTCGATACATGATACCGATGCGGCCCTTGAGTATGCAGGAAAACTTTCGGCATTGCGCACAGAGTTGCAGGATGATTTGTGCATCATTATGCGCGTCTATTTTGAAAAGCCACGTACCACTGTTGGTTGGAAAGGCTTTATCAATGACCCTCATCTTGATGATACCTACGATATAGTGCATGGGCTGTTCTATGCCAGAAAGCTTCTTCTGGACATCAATGCAATTGGACTGCCGGCCGCCACTGAGTTTCTTGATCCGATAACTCCCCAGTATGTAGCTGATGTCGTCAGCTGGGCTGCTATCGGGGCGAGGACTATTGAGTCGCAGACTCATCGTCAGATGGCCAGTGGGCTCTCCATGCCTGTCGGGTTCAAAAATTCTACTGATGGCCGACTTAACGTAGCTATCGATGCCATTCGTTCGGCGATGCATCCGCACAGTTTTCTCGGCATCGATCAGGAAGGGCAAAGCAGCGTTATTACGACAAAAGGAAACCCGTTTGGTCATCTTGTGCTTCGTGGTGGGGATAAGCCGAATTATGATGCCCAAAGCATTGCTCTTGCTGAATCGTGGATTACCAAGGGGGGGCTTGAACAGTCGATTCTTGTTGATTGCAGTCATGCAAATTCAGGCAAAAAACATGAGCAGCAGCTGAAGGTCTGGGAGAACATTCTGAAACAGAAAACTGATGGCAATACAAGTATTGCTGGTGTTATGATCGAAAGTAATATCTGTGGCGGCAACCAGCCGTTTCCTGAGGATCCTGATAAACTGCGGTATGGAGTTTCGATAACCGATGAGTGTATTTCATGGGAAGAGACTGAACGCATGCTTCGTGAAGGGGCGGCAGTCATCCATAAGCTTATCAAGTAAATAATCCTTTGGCGGGGGAGTTGTCACTGCCGAATATTCTATTACTATAACAGGGCAAAGGCGAATATTATGGCTATAGAGATCAGGCAGGTCAGTACAAAAAAAGAACGGAAGCAGTTCATCACCTTTGCGTGGCAGATCTATCGCAATGATCCGGAACTCAATAAAAACTGGGTGCCGCCGGTTATTGATGATTACATGAAGACTCTTGATACCAAGGTGTTTCCTTTGTATGATCACGCCGATCTGGCAATGTTTACTGCATGGAAAGATGGTTCAATGGCAGGAACAATAGCCGCAATTGCTAACCGGAGGCACAATGAGGTGCATGACGACAAGGTTGGCTTCTGGGGCTTTTTTGAGTGTGTAAATGATCAGAAGGTTGCCAATGCGCTTTTTGATGCAGCGGCCAAATGGTTGAAAGGGAAGGGGCTCAATGCCATGCGTGGCCCGGTCAGTCCATCGATGAATGATCAGTGCGGCATGCTGACAAGAGGGTACGACAGTCCTCCTGTGTTTCTCATGCTTTACAATCCTCCCTATTACAATGATCTTGTTCTAAACTATGGGCATCATATCGGGCAGGAACTGCTTGCATGGTACATCGATCAAAAAATTATTGATATTTCCCGTCTGCGTCGTATCGCTGAGCATGTCATGAAAAAGGAAGGGCTGACGGTACGGATCATGAACATGAAGGACTTTGACGGGGACATAGAGCGTATTCGTAATATTTACAACAAAGCCTGGGAGAAAAACTGGGGCTTTGTTCCCATGACCGACAAGGAGTTCAACTTTCTAGCCAAAAGCCTTAAGCCGCTGGCAAACCCGCATTACATTTATTTTGTCGAGGATATAAACAAGCGTACTGTCGGCTTTTCGCTCTCTCTTCCTGATGTTAACCAGGCTTTGAAGCATGTTAACGGAAATCCGTTTTCACCGCTTGGCCTGCTGAAATATCTCTGGTACAGCCGCAATATTACCATGGTTCGTACCATTACCATGGGAGTGCTTCCGGAATATCGCAATAAGGGAGTAGACAGTATTCTCAATGTCCAGATTGCCGATTACGGAGGAAAGCATGGGGTGTTTGCCAGTGAAATGAGCTGGGTGCTCAAAGCAAATGAACCAATGAGTAAACTGGCAAAGGTTATCGGAGGGACGCCTTACAAGGAGTATGTTATTTATGAGGCTGATATATAGGGGGCAGTGGTGAAGCCTTTTTTGTGTTATGGCTATAGAGATCCCTCGGAGTACCTCGGGATGAAAAAAAAAGGAGCCACATGGCTCCTTTTTATATTGTAACCTAACGGGAAGAAAGAACTGGGGAAGAAATCAGTTTAGAACGATGCTGTAAAGACAAGGTTTGATTTCTCGGTATCAGGGTTGTAGATATAGGCACCGGTGAATCTGTCTTTTGAAACTGAAATTCCAAGATTTACGATTTTAAATCCGGTTCCATATCCAGGAGCATATTCGACCTCGTTTCCAGCTCCGATAACAGCTTTTGCAGTGTAGCCGTCCTTACTGTTGTAGAACTTGTAGCCAGCTTCTAGATATTTTGCATGATCAAGATCATTGCCTCCGCAATTAATCGCAGCAAGCAGGCTAAGATCGTCTTTTTCATAACCTATGCTTGCTTCAAGTGTGTTTGGCCCAGAAGAGGTATAATTAAATGCTCTTAGGCGATTTGCTGACTGATTATAATCTGTGAATGTCGCACTGAAGGGCCCAAAAGGCACTGTTGCGAAAAGATCAGCTTCTTTGAATCTTCCTGAGCCATCGTTATTATTAGTGATGGCATAAGAACCCCAAGCACCAACAATAATTCCGCTTCCTGGGAATGTGTAGGTCACTGTTGGTTGAATTGCAGGGGAGTCACCGTAATCGCTGCCTCTCCATACGTAAGAACTGACGAGATCCGTGCCAACTTTAAATCCGTCCGCTGCCTGAGCTGTACCGCTTAATCCCGCAAACAATGCGACTGCAAGACTTAAAAATTTTGCTGTTTTTTTCATTGGATTACTCCTATTACTGGTTTTTTCAGTTGTGTGTGTTCAGTTGTTGTATTGTTCTTGATCTATTAAAAAAGATTTTGAATTCTTTAATGAGATCTTTCCATTACGTTTGCAATATATTATAAAAAAATACAAATAAGTAATAAGCTCTTAGGGCAAATAGAGTTATATGTTAAAAAATGAAGGCGTTGACGTGTTTTTTCTGAATTTGCCTCTCCGGGTTGCATCATTGTAAATCAGTATATTGTTTCATCGACACCGTAATGGCATCCAAAAAATGATACATACTGAAATTGTACTTACAGGTGGCTACACAGAGTATCATGCGCTGTATGATTGTATTATATCTATTGCCGAGAGCGAGGGATACCGCGATGCGTTTATTGCTGATCTTCAGCTATCCATCAAAGAGGCCTTTGTTAATGCAGTCAAACATGGCAACAGAGATCAAGAAGACTTGACTGTAACCTGTTCGTTTGAGGGTGCATCAGATGTTCTTATAGTGTCAATAAGGGATTGCGGTAAAGGCTTTAATCCTGATGATCTTCCGATCCCGACTACCTCATCGGGCCCGGTAAAGCAGTCAGGAAGGGGCGTTTATATTATCAGGAGCGTCGCCGAAATAATCGGTCTTGCATGTGATAACGATGGATCAACCCTTATGTTGCGTTATATTCCCTATTGATAATTCAGTTACAAGGTTTTCAGCTTCAAATTTTATTTAACAAAGAATTTATGGACCTATCCCGTAGCGCAGCATGGAGCGCCCTGGTGTCGCACAAGCATGAAATCGACCAACTGCATATGAGGGCGCTTTTCCATGAAGACGAGGCCCGGTTTGAGCAGTTTTCGATTGTCTGGGAGGGGCTGCTGCTTGACTATTCGAAAAACAGGATCACCTCTCATTCCCTGGAGCTGCTTCTGGAACTTGCCCGTGGTGCCGGGCTTGAAAAAATGCGTGGTGAGATGTTTGATGGCCAACCCATTAATTTTACAGAACACCGTTCGGTGCTGCATACTGCTCTTCGAAGGCCTCCGGGATATTCCCTTGAGATTGAGGGACTTGATGTTTCAGCGGAAATTGCCGATGTCCTTCAGCAGATGAAGGAGTGCTGTGAGAGAGTTATAACAGGCAAGTGGAAGGGATATACCGGGCAGGTGATGACTGATATAGTCAATATCGGTATCGGCGGGTCTGATCTTGGCCCCTGCATGGTTACTGAAGCGCTCCGTCCCTTTGCACATGGAAGACTGCAGGTGCATTTTGTTTCCAATATTGATGGCACTCATATCAGCGAGACGCTGAAAAAACTGAATCCTGCAACGACACTGTTCATCATTGCGTCGAAAACATTTACTACGCAGGAGACGCTCACCAATGCGATGAGTGCCCGTGAATGGTTTCTCGTTCATGCCGGTGATGAATCGCTTATAGCAAAGCATTTTGTAGCAGTTTCAACCAACAGGGCAAAAGTAGTTGAATTCGGTATTGCGGAAGCAAACATGTTCCGTTTCTGGGATTGGGTTGGCGGACGTTATTCCCTTTGGTCGTCCATTGGACTTTCAATAGCTCTTTATCTCGGGTTTGACCGCTTTCAGGAGCTTCTTGACGGTGCTTATGCCATGGACCAGCATTTTCTGAAGGCGCCACTTGAACGAAACATCCCTGTTCTTCTTGCTGTGCTTGGAATCTGGTACAATAATTTTTTTGATGTTTCATCCTACGCGGTCATTCCCTACGACCAGTATATGCACCGATTTCCTGCCTATCTCCAGCAGCTTGACATGGAGAGCAATGGCAAAAGGGTTAACAGGCAGGGTAGTGCCGTAAAGTATGCCACGGGTCCCGTGATATGGGGTGAACCAGGAACGAACGCCCAGCATGCATTTTTTCAGCTGCTGCACCAGGGACCTGATTTTATTCCTGCCGATTTTATTGTGCCGCTTAAGACCCAGAACCCGATAGGGGAGCATCATGATATTCTGCTTGCAAACTGTTTTGCGCAGACAGAAGCTCTCATGAAGGGTAAAGACGAGCATGAGGTTCGCGGTGAGCTTGAAACCGCAGGCTGTGATCCTTCAGAAATTGAGGCCCTTCTTCCCCACAAGGTATTTCCCGGAAACAGGCCGACAAATACCATTCTTGTCAATGAACTCAATCCGTTTACTCTCGGCAGCCTCATTGCCATGTATGAGCATAAGGTGTTTGTTCAGGGGGTTATCTGGGAAGTCAACTCATTCGATCAATGGGGTGTCGAACTCGGAAAACAGCTCGCCAAAACCATCTTCCCTGAAATTCAGGGGAGTGAGATTGTTGCCACTCATGATGCTTCTACCAATGCATTGATCAATGCCTACAGAGAGTACCGGCTAAAAGGAAAATCCTCCGCAAGCCCTCAGCTTTCATTCTTTGATGAGCCATAACAGAAGTTGAGTTACTCAAGCAATATTAGTATGCAATAAAAAAGCCGCCTTGTGAAAAAGGCGGCTTTTAAGATTAGAAGCAGAGGTGGTCCCTTATTGCAATCAACTAATCCTTGTTGTACATCGAGTCATCACCAGTCTCGCCGGTTCGGATCCGATAAGACTCTTCGATAGTCCAGACAAAGATCTTACCATCACCTATTTCACCGGTATACGCTGATTTCAACAGACAGGCCACTGTTTTTTGAAGATTAATGTCGCGAACAACAATCGACAGTGTTAAACGGGAGATATAGTCTGTATCATTAGAACCACGGAATACATCTTTCTTTTTTCGTTCATTTCCAACTCCGTATGTTTCGGTATAAGAAAAGAAGTCGATATCAATAGCGTGCAATGCCGCTTTGACTTCTTCAAACTTGGAGCGCCTTATGATGGCTTCAATTTTTTTCATGATCCATGTGATTTTAATAAGTTAACCGATTGAAAACAGGGCACTTACTTGGCCCTTGTTTTCAATCGACTGTATTTAATGAATGGTATATGCCTCAGCACCGTGTTCAAATACATCCAATCCGCCAACTCCGGTTTCACCTTCAGGCTCAACACGTAATTTAAATGGATATGGTAATTTATTAATTGTCCACATCAATATGATTGCCACAATAAAGGTAGCTGATGTAATGATTGCATTTCCAATAAATTGAGCAATGAATACATCCCATCCACCTCCATAGAAGAGTCCTGTTACAGGTGCACTGTTATCAGGGCCTATTGGTGTGGAAGCACCGAACTCACCAGTTGCAAAAAGACCGATAGCCCAAGTACCGAAGATACCACATATTCCATGAACAGAAACAGCGCCAACAGGATCATCAATACGAAGATATTCAAGCAGGTAAATACCAGAAAAAACAAGAATACCTGCAACAAGACCTATAATGATTGCTCCAAAGGGTGAAACCCAATAGCATGGTGCGGTGATTGCAACCAATCCACCCAACAATCCGTTAACCGAAAAGCTGACGTCAAATTTGCCTTTGAAAGCGCCTACATAAAAAGCGAGGAACATCGCACTCAATGCACCGCCGCAAGCAGCCAGTGTTGTATTTGCAGCCACACGACCAATGCCAATAGCGTCCATAGCTGAAAGGGTGCTGCCTGGGTTAAATCCATACCATCCGAACCACAACAGGAAAGCTCCTGTTACAGCAACCGGAAGGTTGTGGGCTGCTGGCAGACCGCCTCTTTCTTTGTCATCACGAAGGAAGATGCGTCCGATACGAGGCCCTAAAACAATTGCGCCAGCCAGTGAAACAACACCACCTATAGTATGCACAACTGTTGACCCTGCAAAGTCACGGAATGGCTGACCTAATTGAGGTAAAAAATTGCCTTTGCTGCCCATAGTTGCCAGGAATCCGTCAGGTCCCCATGCCCAGTGGCCAATGATTGGATAAATAAGAGCTGTAACAACAATACTGTAAAGGATGTCGCCACGGAAACTGGTACGACCGATCATCGCGCCTGAAGTAATGGTAGAGGCTGTATCGGCAAATGCAAACTGAAATATCCAATGAGCCAGTAAAGCTATACCGGTTGTTCCATAGAGGGGCGGGGCTCCCTGAAGGAAGAACCAGTGCTGACCTATAAAGCCATTACCTTCACTGAACATGAAGGCATATCCGATGGCCCAGAATGAGATGCCGCAGATAGCTGTATCCAGAACACACTCAATAAGGACGTTAACAGTTTCCTGTTTTCTGGCGAAACCGGCCTCCAGCATGACGAAACCAGCCTGCATTCCAAATACAAGAAACGCAGCAACCAATGTCCATACTGTGTTAATGGAATTAACCAGATTCGTTTCCATAGGCGTGTAGGTGGGTGCCGCCGCCATAGCCGGGATTCCTACAATACCAGTTAACGTTGACATTGCTAACAGTACCAGGAAAAGTCCGATCATCTTACCTGCAAAAATGGTTACACCAAGTTTCCAGTTTTTTTGTTTTGACATGTTCTCCCTGATTCGGGCGAAATAGTCCCCCCTGCCGGGTCTTATTGTTGCTGCTGATTTCATAACTAATGATGGTTAATAATTTAAGGGACGGTTAAAAAGTAAGAGTTTTTTTAAATAAAAAAAATACATTTAAGTAATATTCTTATGTTTTTAATCTTTTTTCCGATAATAAATATGCCATATATGTTGAAAGTCCGAAAAAAATGAAGTTTTGCCAAGGCCGGCATGTTTTTCATGCTGTCAATCCTTTTGACAATAATTGTAACAAAAAAGCTCCGCAAAAGTTGTTTTTGCGGAGCTTGAGCTGGAAAGATGTAATGAGAAAAAAAGTAGCTTACAGCTCTTTTTTTAGAGTCCGTTGCGCTTGAAAATGGTGTCGACGCTGGTCTTCAGCTTACTGAGGATGTTTTCAAAGCTGAACAGGTCGGCGACCTCTTCGGGGGTGAAATGTTTCTGCAGCTCTTCATCATTCAGTACCAAATCACGCAGGTGGACCTTTGTAGACCAGCTCTCCATGGCGTTGCGCTGCACAAGCCGGTAGGCCTCTTCACGCGTCAGACCTTTTGCTGTTAGGGCCAGAAGAAGGGTCTGGGAGGTTGTCAGTCCATAGGATGAGTTGAAGTTTTCCTCCATTCGTTCAGGATAGACAAGCAGGGTGTCGAGGGCGTCGCTGAAGGTGCGCAGCATGTAGCAGAGAGCAATGGTAGAGTCGGGCATAATGATACGCTCGACCGAAGAGTGGGAAATATCGCGTTCATGCCAGAGAGCAACGTTTTCCATTGCTGCGATGGAGTTTGAACGAACAACACGGGCCAGACCGGTAAGACGTTCGAAGGTAATCGGGTTGCGCTTGTGCGGCATGGCGGAACTGCCTTTTTGTCCTTTGCTGAAAAACTCTTCCGCTTCACGGACTTCCGTACGCTGCAGATGGCGAAGCTCAACGGAAAACTTTTCTATCGATGAGGCTATTATTGCCAGAGTCGTTGCATATTCAGCGTGCCGGTCGCGCTGCAGGATCTGGGTGGATATTGATGATGGTTCAAGCCCGAGTTTTTGGCAGACAGCTGCTTCAATATCGGGAGAAAGGTGCTGATAGGTACCTACTGCTCCGGAAATTTTGCCTACAGAGATATTCCTGACGGCTTTTTCCATGCGCTCGAGGTTGCGCAGCATTTCCTGATGCCATAAGAGGAGTTTCAGGCCAAAGGTAGTTGCTTCGGCATGAATACCGTGGGTTCTGCCCATTTCGAGGGTGTACTTGAACTCGACGGCTCTTTTGGCAAGTACTGCAATCAACTTTTCGATATCGGCAACAAGGATTACCCCGGCATCGCGCATCTGCATGGCAAGAGATGTGTCGCCAACATCCGAGGAGGTAAGCCCTTCGTGGATGTAACGGGAATCCGGTCCGACATAGCCGGCCACATTGGTCAGAAATGCAATGACATCGTGTTTTGTTTCTTTCTCGATCTCAAGAATCTCCGCGACATTGAACCTGGCTTTTTCCTTGATGGTTGCTAGCGCAGCCTCAGGCACAATACCGGCCTCCATACGTGCTTCAACAGCGGCAATTTCAAGCTGCAGCCATCGTTGGAATTTTGCCTCTTCAGTCCAGATTGCGGAAATGTCTTTGGGTGAATAACGTGGTATCACTGGTAGGATTGGTTTAGTGTGTTGTCATGATGTTGTTCAATATAGTGACCAGAGACTTTTAAACCCACCGCAGAGACAAAAGAGCGGTTATCGTGCACCGGGATTTGGTATCTCATTAAGATGTTCCTGATAAAGCTTTTTAATATAATCAAGGGCTGCATCCCGCTGGTAGGGGATGAGCCCGTCAATGACAGCATTCTCCATCTTTTTTTTGATCATACCGACAACCCTGCCCTCAGTGAGGCCGAGAGTATCCATGATATCCTCTCCACTGATCGGTGGGCGCCATTTAGCAAGGAGGTCTTTTTCGCCAACTTCATTGATTTTCTTTTCAACATGGTTGAAGTTGCTCATTATCTGGAGCACTTTTCTCGGATTTTTGCTGGTGACATCTGCCCTGCAGAGGTTCATGAGATCCGAGAGGTCTTCACCGGCATCAAACATGAGACGGCGTATGGCCGAATCGGATATTTCCTCCTTTGACAGCGGTATTGGTCGGTGGTGAAGGCGGACCATTTTCTTGACATATTCCAGAGAGTCAAGCGGCCAGTGCATGTATTTGAAAATTTTATCCACGATCCTTATACCTACGGCATCGTGACCGTGAAACGTCCATCCGGCACTCTTGGTAAAGCGTTTTGTTGCCGGTTTGCCAATATCGTGCAGGAGAGCGGCAATTCTAAGCCAGAGGTTTTCCGTTTTAGCAGCAACATTATCGATAACCTGGAAGGTGTGGAAGAGGGTATCTTTATGGCCTAGTCCATCAAACTGTTCAATGCCTGCCATTATTGCCACTTCCGGCATGATCTCCTTTAAAACCCCTGTTTCATAGAGTATGATCAGTCCTGTGGAGGGGTGGGCCGAGAGCATGATTTTAAAAAACTCCTTACTGATTCTCTCCATAGATACAATTCTGATCCTTTCGCGCATTATTTTCATCGCTTCAAGCACTTCAGGCAGGAGCCGGAACTCAAGCTGGGATGCAAAGCGGGCAGCCCTCATCATGCGTAACGGGTCATCCGAAAAGGTTTGTTCAGGGTCGAGGGGAGTTCTCAGAATTCGGTCTTTAATATCTTCCAGGCCGTGAAAGTGGTCAATGATCTGGTTGCGACTCTCTTTGTTCAGCACAAGGGCAAGCGCATTGATAGTAAAATCCCTGCGTGAAAGGTCGTCATCGAGGGTTCCTATGAGGGTGACCGGTTTTCTTGAGTCGGAGTTGTATGACTCTTTTCGTGCACCGACAAGTTCAACTTTGAACGCTCCCTGTTTTGGATCGGTAAGTTCCAGCTGGGCAGTACGGAAACGTTCAAACAGAACAAAATTCCTGCCATGAAGTGTGTCACGGAGAGTTTTAGCAAAAGGGACGGGATCACCGATGAGCATAATATCGATATCGGTACAGGGTCTCTGCATGACCATGTCGCGGACATAGCCGCCGACAAGGTAACAGCCTATGCTTTTTTCATCCGCCAGGTCACCGATACTGTAGAGTATTTCAGGAATTGATTCTTGAGAGAGTGTTGTCATGAGGTGTTGCTCTATACGATATCAGATGAAGCTGCATTGGCTTCAATTTCGGCAGTGATTTTTCCTGCTACCATAATTGCCCTGCGTCCGTCAGCCGAACTTACGGCAACTGGAGTGTTGTTTTTGAGTGTGTTGATGAATTGCTCGAGTTCATCGCGCAGCGCATTTACTTTAGGAACTTCGGGATGGATATAATCAAGAGTCATACCCTGCATGGCTTCCTGAATTTCACCGAACTGTTCAAGGATTTTTCTAGCAGCAAAGGATTTAAGGGGGTTTTTAGAAGAAGCTTCCTCTTTTTTTACCAATCTGAAGACTTCTGATTTACCGGTTGTCAGGTCAAGTGATGCGTAGCTTTTCGGGTTTGTGCCGAAAAAGCGGAATTTACGGTGGCGGCTGCGGCTGAGGCGGCTTGCGGTAACATTTGCGGTTGCACCGTTGACAAAGTCAATCCTTGCCGTTGCCATGTCGAGTTCATTGGAAAATACCCTTACTCCCGATGCTGAAATGTGCCTGATTTCGGATGGTATTAATGAGAGAACCAGATCAATGTCATGGATCATAAGGTCGAGCACAACAGAGACATCGGTAACGCGACGGGAAAAATTGCTCAATCGTTCAGCCTGAATATACATGGGCCGCCCTATATAGGGTTCAATTGCTCGAATAGCCGGGTTAAAGCGTTCGATATGGCCAACCTGTATGCGTACATGATTTTCTGCCTCCAGCCGTATCAGTTCATCGGCCTCTTCAAGGGTTGTTGTTATCGGTTTTTCGATAAAAAGGTGTAGGCCTTTCTTAAGCAATTCCCTGGCAATGTTGAAGTGTGAGCTTGTGGTCGTTGCAATAATAGCTGCATCACACTCTTTTGCCAGAAGCTCAAGAGAGGTGAAGGAGGGTACATTATATTTTTTCGACATCTCTTCGACCCGGCTGCGGTCTAAGTCGTATATGCCGGCACAACGAATATCAGGCTGGTCGCGGGAGATTTCCGTGAGAAGCTTTGTATGAAACTCACCGAGTTTCCCTACTCCAATAACCCCAATATTCATAGTGTTTGCGCCTTGTATCAAAAACGTTGCTGGTTCAGTATTGTCAGGCATTACTTACTTCAACTGAATGACCGAGGGCTTCAATCTTATATTTGAAGAGGCTGAATGCGATTATTGCCCCGATGAGGGTTAAAATACCTGCAAAAATATAGGGTGCGTGAAAATTCATTCCGTAGAGTATACTCCCGCTGAATGGCCCCATAATTCGGGCAAAAGAGTTGACAGATTGAGATAGACCGAGAATCTGCCCCTGCTTCTCTTTATAACTGTAAAGAGAAATCATGGACATGTTGATAGGGTTGACCAGGCTTGTTCCGATGGCAAAAAAGAACAGGATGACAAGCCCAAGTGAAAAAAGGGAGGTTGGCGGGGCGAATGGGACAAAAAAGATGCCGATAAAGCTGAATAGGTGGCCCCAGAGGAACAGCTTGTGCTCGCCCAGCATTTTTATCAGCTTTCCGATAAGTCCGCCCTGAACAATGACTGTCCAGATGCCTACATAGGCAAAAATATAGCCTATCTGCTGGTCGCTGGCCGAAAAATACTCTTTCCAGAGCAGGATGGATGCCACCTGCATATTCACAATGGCAAAGGTATAGATATAGTTTGCAATCATCAGCAGCGCAAGAGGGCGGGAACTGAAGGCCAGCTTCAGCCCTTCACCATACTCTTTGAGCTTTTCGCCGAGAAAGGTGGATGTCGAACGGCGGGGTTCGCTGTCAGCGGTTCTTTTTTTCAAAAAGCCGAACTTGATTTTTTCGGCAAATTTGTTTGACTCCGGAAGTAAAAAGACTGCGAGAATAAAGTCGATGAAGATCAGTGAGGAAGAGACATATCCTACCATCTGAATGCCGTAATTGTGCTTCAGGATGCCTCCGATAAGCGGGCCTATGATAAAGCCCAGGCCGAATGCAGCCCCCATCATCCCCATGGCTCCGGAACGACTTTTACTGTCGGTTACATCGGTGATATACGCCTGAGCAGCAGCAATGTTGGCTGATCCGATACCGGAAAGCCCTCGTGCGAAAATCAGCAATGGAATAGTGCTCGCCTGAGAAAAAACAAGATAGGAGACTGCAGTGATAAAAATACTGATCAGCATCACCGGCCGCCGGCCGATTTTATCGCTCAGCTTGCCCCAGAGAGGGGAAAAGATAAACTGCATGATGGAGAAAATCGCGGCAATCAGTCCGATCATGAACGGATTAGCCCCGAGATCCTTGGCATAGGTTGGCAGAAGCGGAAGCACAATGCCGAATCCGATCAAATCCAGTAAAACGGTAAGGAGTAAAATGACCAGTGGAGAGCGCTTCATGCATGCATATCGTTTTGTTCTGCTAAAGGCACAAAGATAAAAAAATTAACGCCGATTCTGATAGAGAGACCCTAAAAAATCAAGGGGCTTGCTTCTGTGGTGCATGGATTGTTCTGTATAACTGCTCAACTCCTTTGAGCACTCTCGGTCCGGGCCGCAGGAAGAGACTGTTGTCGAAACGGTCATACACCCGGTGGTTTTTTACAGCAGCAATATTCTGCCAGCCTGGACGGCTCATGACCTCATCGGCAGCTGAAGATTTTTTTGCCATATACATACAGGCAATCACGTCGGGGTTTTTCTGGATCACCCACTCCTGTGATATCTCGAAATATTCCTTTTTCACCGCGTCGCCGATATTCAGGCCACCTGCATAAGCAATAAGCGCAGAGGTATAACTCCCTTGTCCTCCTGTCCAGAAAGGGTCATTCCAGATTTCAAGATAGAGCGTGTTTTTATGGGGCTCATTTGCAGCCTTCTTTTTGAATTCAGCAAGACCGGTAGTTATCGAAAGAGCCAGGCTGTCAGCCTCTCGGGCGTGTCCGGTAAGTTTGCCTAGTTTTCTCAGTACCACAGGGATATCATCAGGGGTCTTGCAGGAAAAGGTCTCTCTTCGCATTCCAAGCGCTGTTATTTTGTTGCCGGTACCTTTATCCGCCAGATCAACATCAATCACCAGATCAGGGTGTATAGAGGCAAGCAGTTCAAGAGATGGACGTCCAAATGCTCCAATGACCGGTACTTTTGCCGCCGCCGCAGGCCAGTCGCACGCGTTTGTTCTACCGACAAGCTGGTCGCCAGCTCCGATGGCAAAAATCATCTCTGTGAGGCTAGGCGCAAGACTTATAATGCGGAGTTTATCTGTCGGATGCTCATTACTATTGTTCTGCTGACGGCTGCATCCGGACTCAAGGAGGAGCAGAAGAGTGAAGAAAAAAAGCAGGAAATGGTTACTGCGGAAGGTGTTGCGCATAGTACTGAAGTATCTGTAAGTGATTGAAGGCAAGAGGCTGCTCAAGTGCCTCATGAAGGGGGAACCATGAAATCTGCTCAACCTCATCAGGCATCAACTGTATAGTCCCTTGCCCGATACCGTAGAAACAAAGTGCGATAGCATGAAAGCCGTATTCGGGAAAGATTTCGTCACAGTAAGTAAGAAACATCGGGTCGATGAACTCAAGGCCGGTTTCTTCAGCTACTTCCCGGACAACCGCCGCCAGTGCTGTTTCTGCAGTATCAATATGCCCTCCAGGCAGGCACCAGAACCCCTTAAACGGCATGACACTCCTGCGGGTAAGCAGTACCCCTGAATGGCTTGACGTATCCGGAGTGATGATAGCCGCTACCGTTGCCTTTGTAATTACGCTTCTATCCATCAGGGAAAATGGCAAAAAAAGATGATTTCTAAAGGATGTAAAACATAATAAGCGCTTCACAGAAATTGATTCCGTAATAAAACATACGGGACAAAAATAAATTAGCCATTATTTCGCCGTAGGGGCGACCCTTGTGGTCGCCCTCCGTTGTAGTGGTCAAACGAAATACTGACTGTGGCCGTTATCAATCTGGCCATGTTCATCACCGAAAGTGAATGCAAAAGCAAAGGAGCAGAACGACATGTATAGAAAAAGGCCGATTCCTATACACGTTAATGCACTCATGTATAAAAAACTCCCGTTTTCTTTACAAATTATAACCAGCCATGCCCTATAGCATACCCTCTTTACTACTTGCGATTGAACTGCAAACGGTTCCTGTGCTTTAAAAAGCCGCATCGGCACACCGTTTTTTAGCTGAATGGCACTCTTTGGCATCCTGACAAAGCCGTTATCGGATAGCGAAAAATGAAACTGAAATTCGATTCAACTCTTGACTACCAGCTCGAAGCCATAAAAAGCTGAAAGGCAACATCAGCACAAAGTATCATGCGTCTGAAGCAGGAGAATTCGAGCCCGATTCACATGGCTTGGTGTTAAAAAACCTTCTTAGCCTAAAAACTCAGGCCGCTATTGACGCAGAGGAAGTATCAAGAATCTTGAGGTTTACCAAAACTGCTTAGCGTGCTATTTTTTCCGTTTTCCGAGGCGACCTCAATCAATCTATTCATGGATTTTTTAAAATCGAACTCAGTTCTATATATTCGATAAGACGAGGCATTCTCACCGGTCAAAAAATCAAGCGTGCAGATTTTCACGAACAAGTGGTTTGCAAAGTTCGCCAAGGAAGAGGAAATTCTGGATAAAGAGCTGTGCGAGGCGGTGCGCGATGCCGAGAGAGGATTTATAGATGCGGATTATGGGGGAGGTGTTATCAAGCAGAGGATTGCCCGGCCCAATGAAGGAAAGTCAGGTGGATTTCGGTCGATTATCCTTTATCGTCGGGAACATAAAGCTTTCTTTGTTTTTGGTTTTCCAAAAAACGACAAAGACAACATAAAAACAGACGAGGTACGATGGTTCAAAAAGATGGCGAAAAGCACTTTTTAAGCTTTCTGAGGATCAACTCGAAAAACTTATTAAAACAGGGGACTTCCGGCCCGTAAAATGCGATGAATAAAGTCAAAACATACAAAAGCGATGCATTTGAAGCGATCCACGAAACCATGTCTGGCATGTATGATGCTGGTGTTATCGACAAAAAGACGATGCGTCAGTTTGACGAAGGTTGCTTGACACCGGTTCATGCGTTCAGCGCCACAGAGATTAAAGCCTTGCGTGAGCGTGAGGATGTGAGCCAGACTGTTTTTGCGCTTTATATGAATGTGAGCAAAGATTCTGTCAGCCAGTGGGAACGGGGAATCAAGAAACCCGCAGGGCCAACGCTGAAACTCCTTTCGCTTGTGAAACAGAAAGGGCTTGCGGCGATATCATGATTCATCTCTAATGATAGGGCGTTGTTACCAGAATGCAAGTCATTGCAGTAATGATTGAAGCCGGGCAAATTAAACTGGCCAATCCAACACAAATATCAACCCGCTACCGTAGCTGTCCGCCAGTATGGGAATAGAATCTTGTGTAAAAGCAAACCAAAAAGATGCTATTGACATTCGCTAAGCTCCTTATTTTAATAGCGTTGTTTGTGTAAACGCAAACCGATAAAAAACATTTTCACTGCTTTTGTGGTGACGTAGATCGTTATCGATACCTTAACGTGCTATTTTTTCCGTTTCGTGAGCAGACCCCATCAGGTGAGGGGTGTTGAAGGGAGTTGCGGTTTCGAACACGATACCGATCTGATTGCCGTTTTTATCAAAGGCGGCAACACTGTTTGAGTTGGTTTTGTACTGTCCGCTGTGTTGAGAATCCTTCTCGCTAGGGCGCAGGGCTGAGAAGCAATCAGGCTCAGGATCTCCGGTGTGATGAGAATAGTATCAGTTCGTAACATAAACCAATTACAAACTAGTTTTTGAACATTCCCTCCTGTCAATTTGACTGGTAGGAAACGATGTACAGCAAGGGCGTTTTCTGTAACAACGGAAAATGCCAGTATAATGAACAAAATGTGAAGCTAAGTCTATTATTTATAGTACATTAGCTATTTACTTTCAGGCGTGCTTAATTTCCCCCTCAGCCATACCCCCTTGTTCAGCTCCTTGTCAATCTTCTCAATCAAATCATCATTCTGGACTTGCAACAACAAACCATGCTCTGGCTTCTTAAGGTGTCCACTTTATTGTTGCAAGTCCAAAAAAGCTCTTATCTTTTAACAGTTCAAAAATCGGCCCTTTTGCAGGATAATCGGATTGAAGAACTGCTCTCTCAGGGCTACTATCCAAAAGCTTGACGATGGTGTCAGCAAGAACATTGCCTCATTGCAGAAAAAGATTAGCGCCTGCTTCTTCAAGAGTCATGATCGGTGCATTCTGGAAGTAGGACGCGGGCGATGGCGATGTGCTTCTTTCGCCTCCACTAAGTTTCATGCCGTGCTGGCCGCACCATTTGGCTGCACATTTATCGGAATAGTTGTAAAAAAAGGTTATTTTTTGGTCTATGATGCCTTAAGCAGATGGAACAGGGATTGATTTATCGGATATCAGTAAACTACGATGGGCAAGTACTCCAAACTCAAGGGAAAAATTCTTTCAGGGACGGCGGACAGCAATATTGAGTTTCGGGAACTCTGTCGGCTCCTTATTCGCCTCGGGTTTGAAGAGCGTGTCAGGGGAGATCATCATATATTTGTTAAGGAAAACATTGCAGAAATTATCAATTTGCAGCCAAACGTGAGTAAGGCCAAGCCTTATCAGGTCAAGCAGGTCAGATCAATTTTAACGAAGTATATGCTTGGAGATGCTGATGTCGATTAAATACGAAGTGATTATCTACTGGAGCAAAGAAGATGACGCTTTCATTGCGGAAGTTCCGGAGCTTCCAGGGTGTATGGCTGATGGGATAACTTATGAAGAGGCCGTAACGAATGTTCAAAGAGTTATTGAGGAGTGGGTAGAAACCGCTCATTCACTTGGCAGGCCAGTGCCGGAACCAAAGGGACGGTTGATGTATGCGTGAATTGTAGTCTTCAGCTTGGTAAGGTTCGGCTGAAGCAGCTTACAAAAATGCTGTCCGACTTATTTTTCTTCATGTAAGGAATCTTGTTCTGCTGCTCATCGACCGATGGTGAAGATGATTCGAGCATCTTCAGCGGAAAACAAATTATTACTATGTCAGACAACACAATAGATGACATAAAGAAACTTGGCTGGAACAGATTAAGAGTGTGTTATAACGGTATCATACTTTGTATTAAATATGTGGTTTGATGTAGAACTTAAACGCACCTATAAATGAGGAGGTAGCCCTTACTTTTTGTTTCTTTGCAGGGAATTTGTTATTTAGTACACCATAATTGTTCTTTTTTTGTAGCTGGTGCCGGCTTAAAAGCCGGAGAATAGGGAATTACGTGAGAATCGTAAACTGTACCCGCAACTGTACAACGGTAACCGCAAAGCTGAGGCATGGCCACATGCACAGTTATTTCGCGGTTGTTTCAGGTCACTGCACTGTTTTCCACTCAGGAAAACGGCGGGAAGGCCCGGAACAGATGTAAGCCGTTATAGTCAGGAGACCTGCCAGTTATTTTTGCATTACAAGATCGGACTACGGGATATAGTCAGGGCAAAGCTGTACTTCTTTTGCATTGCTTTCCGCTTGATCTTTTTGCAAGGCATTTTTTGGATTACTGAGAACACATAAGCCACCAGGCTTTTGCATGTCTATTCTGTTTCCAAAATCAGCCTTTTGTGAAAAGTCGTCGGGCAATGTTTCATGCCGTTACACGCCGCCTTTAGCTTACCCCTGTCAGTTGATGTATTTCTAAAACTGTTAACAGGTAAAATCAAAAATGAACAAAAAAGTATTTCTTGTTGTCATGGCAGGTTTGCTATGCAGCAAAGGAGTTTTCGGTGCAGAGCAGACAAAAAGCTATGCAGGAGATGAGATGATTGTTACGGCAACGAAAACCCTCAATTCTATCAGTGATACCGGCGGTTCATCCGTCACGGTCATTAGCGCTGAGGATATCAGGAATTCAGGAAAGCAGAGCGTTGAAGAGGTTATCAAAGGAACTGCAGGTATTGATGTCGCTTCCAATGGTGGCCCTGGTACCCTTGCAAGTGTTTTTTTAAGAGGTGCAGACGCAAAAAACACTCTGCTTCTTATTGATGGGGTTCCGGCTAACGATCCGGCTGATGCAAATCGTGCTCCTGATTTTTCGAATCTCACCGTCGATAATATTGATCGAATAGAAATTGTGCGGGGCACGGTCAGTTTTTTGTATGGATCCAATGCTTCAGCCGGGGTCATCAATATTATTACAAAAAAGGGTACCTCAACGCCTGAGTCGTTTGCAGGTGTCGAGGGTGGATCCTATGGTACGTATAAAGTTTATGGAGGAACCAGGGGCCAGCAGGGTATTCTGAACTATTCGGTAGGGGTTTCAAGGTTCAAAACAGAAGGGTTTTCAGCAGTTGATCAAAACAATAGCTGGATAAATCCAACAGGGAAGGTTTTTGAAAAAGATGGGTATGAAAATACAGCACTGTCGGGAAACTTCGGCTTACGGTTGAACGAACATACCTCTCTTGAAACAGCTCTCAGATATACGAAAGCTGATGTTGCGTATGATTACAGCGGATCTGATACACCCGGTCTTAATCAGGGCTCTAACCAGTTCAGTGGTCGTATTGCGCTGAAAATGAACTATAAGCCCCTTGTTTCAACGGTATACTATAATGTTTACGATCAGGACAGGAGCTATCTGAACAGTGATGTTGTGTCAAGCAAGTTTAATGGACATCGCTACGAAATAGGCTGGCAGGGGGATGTTGCTGTAGAAGAAAACAATACTGTGTCTGTCGGGTTGAATTACCAGCAGGAGAGCATGATCAACCAGAATTTTGGTACGTATGCATCCCTGCTGGACAAAGGAGTTGGTTCGAACAGTGTTTTTTTGCAGGACCAGTGGCGTCTTGGTGGACTGAATGTAGTTGGTGGATTGCGGTATGAGGATAACGAAAAGTTCGGCAGTAAAACCACCTACAGGGTTGCGCCATCTTACACCATCAATGATACTGTTCTGAAGTTCAGTTATGGTACCGGCTTCAGGGCTCCCTCTCTCTATGAGCTCTTTTCGCCTTATGGGAACACACAACTTACCGCTGAAACAACTTCCGGCTGGGATACCGGATTTGAGCAAAAGGTTTCTGATCGTCTTAAGTTCGGGGCAACCTATTTCCGGATGGATTTTGATAACCGTATTGATTTTAATCTTTCAACCTACACCTATGCGCAGGTTGCAGGCCTGACAAAAACCTCAGGTGTTGAGAGTTTTGTTGAATGGAAACCGATTGAACAGCTCCTACTTGCCTGTAATTATACCTATACGTCAACTGCTGATCCCCTTGGCAGTGAACTGCTTAGACGTCCTAAAAACAAGGTCGGGATTACGGGAACAGGAAAGGTATCATCAAAGCTGAAGGTCAGCACCAACATGCAGTGGGTTGGAACTCGAATAGATCATGGTGTTGAGGGAAAAACCACTGGCCAGCTTCCGAGCTATTTTCTTATGAACATGACAGGATCTTATCAGTTGACCGACAAGATTGAGCTTTATGGCAGAGTCGACAATGTGTTTAACTGTTATTATGAAGAGGCTTGGGGATATGCTACTCCCGGCAGGTCAGCCTATGCGGGTATAAAGGTTTCTTTTTAATGGAGTTTCTTTTCTCATCACAAAACAACTTGTTATGAATATGACCATCAGTGAAGCGGAAAGAGAGGCCCTTTACAAGGTGATTTACAGTCGTCGTGACGTCAGGGGGCAGTTTTTGCCGGACGCTGTTCCGGAAGAGGTTATAGCTCGGCTGCTCGATGCGGCCCACCATGCACCAAGCGTAGGGTTTATGCAACCGTGGGATTTTATTGTAGTGAAAGACATGGAGGTGCGCCGGAAGGTGAAAGAGGGTTTTGAGACAGCTCATGCCGAGGCTGCAGAGATGTTCAGCGGTGAAAAGCAGGATGCCTATCGCTCGTTCAAGCTTGAAGGGATTATGGAGTCGCCGCTTGGCATCTGTATTACCTGTGACCGCTCGCGTACGGGAGATGTGGTAATCGGCAGAACCGCCAATCCTGAGATGGATCTTTACAGCTCTGTCTGTGCTGTGCAGAACCTGTGGCTTGCGGCAAGAGCCGAAAACCTTGGTGTGGGGTGGGTCAGCATTATTCATCACGACCATATCCGCTCTGCGCTCGGCATTCCTGCGCACATTGTGCCGGTTGCCTATCTTGCGATTGGTTATGTAAGCTTTTTTCATTCAAAACCGGAGCTCGAGCAGGCAGGGTGGCTGCCGAGAATGGAGCTTGACTCTCTGGTTCATCACGAAACATGGTAATGCAACAAAAAAAATTCCGCCCCCTCGCAGTATTAGGTACTGGTTCGGATGTTGGTAAAAGCATTGTTGCGACTGCACTGTGCAGGATTTTCAGCAATGCCGGCATCGATGTAGCTCCCTACAAGGCGCAGAACATGTCGAATAATTCAGGTGTTACGCCTGACGGGTATGAAATCGGCCGGGCTCAGATAGTCCAGGCCGAGGCTGCCCGGGTTGTACCCACGGCTGACATGAACCCCGTGCTTCTCAAGCCGAATTCTGATACCGGAGCACAGGTGGTGCTGCAGGGAAAGGTCTGCACCACCGAGACGGCAAAGGGGTATTTCAGGGATACCACCGTCTGGGCTGCAGCTGCAATGGAGAGTCTGGAGCGCTTGATGCTCAAGCATGAACTTGTAGTTATTGAGGGGGCCGGCTCCTGCGCCGAGATGAACCTCTATGCAAGGGATTTTGTGAATTTCAGAACTGCCAGAGCTGCAGGTGCAGCCGTGATTCTTGTTGCCGACATTGACAGGGGAGGGGTTTTTGCGCAGGTTGCCGGAACCCTTGCCATCATTCCGCCGGAAGACAGGAACCTGGTTAAAGGAGTTATTATCAACCGTTTTCGGGGTGATATCGAGCTGTTTAAAGATGGCGTGACCATGCTTGAATCGATGACCGGGGTTCCTGTTCTTGGAGTTATTCCCTATTTCCGGGGTTTCCAGATTGATGCTGAAGATGCTGTGCCTCTATCGGCAAAGGTTGACCCAACAGGCGAGCCTGAAGCAGGGAAAATAGGGATTGCTGTCATCTATTTCCCACATATATCCAACTTTACCGATCTTTCTCCTCTTGAGCATGACTCTGCAGTTGCGTTGCACTATCTCCATTATCCCCGATCATTGAAAGGCTACAAGGCACTTATTCTTCCTGGTTCGAAAAATGTGCGGGGTGATCTTGACTGGCTCATTTCGCTTGGCTGGGAACCCGAAATCCGTGCTTTCAGGGAAAATGGAGGGATCATTATGGGCATTTGCGGAGGCTATCAGATGCTGGGCAAGAGCATTGCTGATCCGTATGGCGTTGAGGGGCCAGTCGGCATAAGCGAGGCTCTTGGTCTTCTCGATGTTGAGACTGTGCTTGAACAGGATAAATGCCTTGCAAATGCCAGCGGCGTCATTTTGGGTGAAACCTGCGAAGCTTTCGGCTATGAGATACACATGGGTCAGAGCGTTGTTTCGGGGTCATGCAAGCCGTTTCTCAGGGTATCGGCCCGGAATAACAAGCCGGAAGATGATGTTGACGGGGCTGTGAGTAGAGATGGAAAAGTTACCGGGACCTATTTTCATGGTATATTCGATGAACCTGCAGTAAAACAATGGTTTCTCTCCCGTGTGGAACCGGCATACAGAGCTGAACGCCAGGAAAAGGGGCATCAGGAGAGCTATGAACTCCTTGCCGCACATTTTTCACAGCACCTTGATCTTGCCAGGGTTTATGAAATTATTGATCAACAACCTCTTCCATGACGAGCCTTTATTATCATAAACACGGTGGCGGCGCAAAAAAAAGTTTCACTGAGGATGGCAGGGAGGTTCTTGATTTAAGTGTCAATGTCAGCCCGATTTTTCCTCCGATCGGGACTTTGTCGCTCGCTGATTTTGCGCTTCAGGCCTATCCATCGGTTGATGGTCGGGGCATAAAGGAGTATTATCAGGAAAAGTTTTCTCTCACAAGCACCATGGTGCTTTCGCTCAATGGTGCTATTGAAGGTATTTATCTGCTGCCAAGGGCGCTCGGACTTCGCCGTGTCATGGTGCTTTCTCCTTCTTTTTATGAGTACGAACGGGCTGCAAGGATAGCTGGTGCTGAGATTGTTTTTCTGCCTCTCGATGCCGACAAAGGCTTCCAGTTGCCCGGGATTGAGGTACTTGCTGACTCTTTACGCCATGCGGATGCTTTTTTTGCGGCAAATCCCAATAACCCGACAGGTACGGAAGTGCCGCCGGAGATTATCATGGCTTTGGCAAGCCGCTTTCCTGATAAATGGTTTATTATTGATGAGGCGTTTATACAGTTTACTCCGGAGTTTCCCGATAACTCCCTGATGGATAAGGTGATGGCGCTTAAAAATGTGATCGTGGTGCACTCGCTCACCAAATTTTATGCCCTTCCCGGGCTGCGCCTTGGAGCACTGATTGCTCACCCTGAAGTTATCAAACGGCTTCTTGACTTTAAGGAGCCCTGGACGGTGAATGCGATTGCTGAGTCGGTTGCCGTCAGGCTGTTGCAATGCAGTGCATACGAAGAGTCGCTGCGAGCCATGATTTTGAGTGAACGACCAAGAATCAGCGCCGCATTATCGATGATTGAGGGGCTGGAACTTGCAGGAGGTGCAGCAAATTTTTTTCTTGCTCAATGGCAACGGGGCTGCTCTCTTGATGAGCTTCTTGTTTATCTTGGAACTCAAGGAATTCACGTACGAGATTGTCGGAATTTTCCCGGTCTTGAAGTTAATTATTTCCGGTTTGCAGTCAGGACGCCTTTCGAGAACAACCGTTTTCTTGATGCAATACATGAGGCAACTGGTTCACTAAAATTGAGCTGAGTCGTTATGGCATTTATGGATGAGTTTATTCTCCCCCTTGCATTTACCCTTGATCTCACCTTTGGCGATCCACGCGGGATTATTCACCCTGTCAAAGGGATCGGCTGGCTTGCCCAGAGAACCGAAACATGGATACGAAGCACTAATCTATCGCTTCGTTTAGCAGGGATTTTTGCTGTTATTATTATTGTAGGTGGCTCTGCATTTTCAGCGTGGCTCCTGATCACTCTTTTAAGTCAACTGCATCGTGTGGCAGGTCTTGCCTTGAGCATCTACCTGCTCTACAGCTCTTTTGCTCTCAGGGATCTGGGTGATCATGCAACAGCTGTTCAGGCCGCACTTGAAGCCGGTGACAGTGAGCTGGCACGTGAGAAAGTCTCTCTCATGGTCGGTCGCGATACGGCCTCTCTCGACGAAGGCGGTATCGCTCTCGCTGCAACAGAAAGTGTGGCCGAAAACACCGTCGACGGTGTGACGGCGCCCTTGTTTTACGCACTGTTGTTCGGTCCAGTCGGCGCAATAACGTATAAAGCTATCAACACGCTCGACTCCATGTTCGGGTATAAAAATGAGCGTTATCTGGAGTTTGGATGGGCTGCAGCAAAACTGGATGATATTGCCAACTACCTTCCTGCACGATTGACCGTGTTGACGATAGCGGTGGCGGCGGCTATCGGTAAGCTCAAGTTTTTTGATACGTTCAAGGCTGTTTTTCGGGGAGCGAGGCTTCACGCAAGTCCTAACTCGGGCTACCCTGAATCTGCTTTTGCCGGAGCCCTCGGGGTGACCTTTGGTGGCGAAAGAAGTTATGGTGGCGTTGTTTGTCAGGCACCCTTGCTTGGTGTTAAACCGGGCGCATGTACGCCACTCGTCATCCGGCAGAGCATAGCACTGATGTGGATGACTGCCGTGCTCTTTCTTGGGGCAGGTCTGGCCATCAGACATTTCTATTTTTTCTAATTGGGATGGTGAACTACATGGAAATTATATAATCAATGAACAAACGAAGGATTCTTCTTTTTACGGGAAACGGTAAAGGAAAAAGTACTGCGGCATTCGGAATGCTGGCTCGAGCTCTGGGGCACGGTATGCGGGCCAGGGTGATACAGTTTGTCAAATCCGATGATGCTGTGGGTGAACAGAAGTTTTTCAGCCATTTCCCCGGGGTAGAGTGGGAGCAGTTCGGCAAGGGGTTTCTTCCGAGGAATCCTGATAGTCCCGGTATGGAGCAGCACCGAATTGCAGCCGGAAAAGGACTGGATGCCTCTCTTGCAGCGCTTCTTTCACCGGATTACGATTTTGTGCTTCTCGATGAACTCTGTTTTGCTCTCAGCCAGAAATTAATTCCCCTTGAGCCTCTGCTTGATGCACTGTGTTCAAGAGAGGACGGAAAGATTGTGGTGGTGACCGGCAGGAACGCTCCTGAAGCTCTGGTTGCTGTTGCTGATACGGTTACTGAGATGACGATGATCAAACATGGCTATGAACAGGGGATTGCTGCGATGAAGGGTGTTGAAAACTGATGACTATGAATGATTCCGAGATCTGCCGGGACAACAGTTTTACCGGCAGAAGTGGTATAAACGCCGGACTGAGGATTGTTCTGTTTTTTGCTGCGGTCTTGTTCCTCCTCGCTATCTCCATGCTTCTCGGCCCTTCAGGTATTGGTATTCCCGATCTGCAATCACCTTCCGGCAGTGCGATTCTTTCACTTCGTTTCAGCCGTCTTTTGATGGGGCTGATGACCGGAGCTGCTTTGTCTGCCTCGGGTGTAGTCTTTCAGGCTCTCCTGCGTAATCCGCTTGCTGAGCCCTATGTTCTCGGGGTCAGCGGTGGAGCCGGTCTCGGGGCAACACTCAGCATTCTTGGCGGGTCAGGACTCTTTGTGTCATTCGGGCTTCCTGTCGTAGCGTTTATTGCGGCTGTTTTGACGCTGATGTTGGTCTACCTGATTGCAAGCCAGGGTTCAAGTGGCCATCCTTCAGTCTACAGTCTTATTCTCAGCGGTGTTATCGTGAGTTCAATATGCTCGAGCGTGATCATGTTTCTTGTTTCAACGGCAAGCGTTGAAGGAATGCACAACGTTATCTGGTGGATGCTTGGAAGTCTTCAGCCGGTCTCTTCCGGTCAGCAGCTGTTATCAGCGGCCCTGATTCTTGGGGCTCTTGCTGGAATCTGGCTGCTTTCTCCTCGTCTGAACGCTCTTGCGCTTGGGCGTGAGATGGCTCATTATCAGGGACTGCATGCCGATCTTGTGCTCGTTGTCGGATTGCTTTTTGCAACACTGCTTGCGGCAACAGCTGTTTCTCTTTCCGGCATGATCGGTTTTGTCGGACTGATTGTTCCCCATGTCATGCGTGCATTTTTTGGCCCTGATAACAGAAAGCTGGTGCCTCTTGCTGCTCTTGGCGGAGGCACATTCCTTGTTGTATGCGATGCTCTGGCGCGTACCCTTCTTGCTCCGATTGAGATTCCGGTCGGTGTTGTAACCGCTCTTGCAGGGGGGCCTTTTTTTCTGATTATTCTTCAGCGGAGAATGAAACAGGCCTGGATAGCTTAGTATGGAACAAGCTGCTTTGACATTCCGGGAGGTTTCCGCCGGATACAAACACCGCAAGGTGCTGGATAATGTTTCATTCAGTGTCAGGGAGGGGGAGTTTGTCTCCCTTATCGGCCCGAATGGCTGTGGAAAAAGTACGTTACTTAAAACTGCCGCGGCGCTTCTGAAACCGTTGTCTGGAGTTGTTGAGCTGTTTGGTCGGGATGTGCACCGTATCAAACCCGCACTCCGTGCTTCACTGCTTGGCGTTGTTCCCCAGAAAATAGAATCACCCATGGCTTTTACGGTGAGCCAGATTGTTATGAATGGCAGAATCAGCTCGATCGGTCGATGGGGCACCATTTCATCCCGGGATCATGATCTTGTCGAGCGGTCCATGATTTACACGGATGTTCTGGGGCTCAGGGAGCGCTATTTTACAGAACTGAGCGGTGGAGAACAGCAGCGCGTTGCCCTTGCAATGGTTCTTGCGCAGGATCCTAAAATTATCATGCTGGATGAGTCTATATCTCATCTTGATATCAATCACCGTCAGGAGGTGCTCCAGATTCTTATGAATCTCAATCGTGAAAAGCAGATGACCATCCTGCTGGTGAGCCACGATCTTTCGCTTTCTGCCAGCATCTCTGACCGGTTTCTGCTTATGGATACAGGCAGACTTGTAAAAGCCGGCACACCTGTTGAGGTGTTGGACCCAGCACTGCTCAGCACTGTCTACAATTGCGATCTTCGTGTTCAGCAGGACCCTTATACAGGCTATCTGCAGGTATCGGGAGCGATTGACAGTTTGAACCGGCGTAAAAAGCTGAACAGGAGTGTTCATGTTATTGCCGGAGGGGGAAGCGGTATTGAGCTTTATCGCCGGCTGCTTATTGAGGGCTATGAGGTAACAACAGGGGTGCTCAACCGGCTTGATTCCGATGCCGAAGCAGCAAGGGCTCTCAATATCCATGTTGTGCTTGAACAGCCTTTTTCACCGGTTGGTAACGATGCAATAGCTGAAGCGCTGCAGATGATCGATAAGGCAGATGCTGTTATTCTCAGCCAAGTGCCAATCGGCTCAGGAAACCTGGTCAATCTTGAACTGGCCAGTGAAGCTCTGAAAAGAGGCAAAACCGTTCTGCTCGCTAACGGTATAGCTGATCGTGATTATACCGAAGGCAAGGCGGCCCTTCACTTGGTAACCAGATTAATGACGGCTGGTGCCATCGGCTGGCAATCCATACAGGAACTGATGCTTCAACTCCAGAAACACTCTCACAGCTGACCGTAATGATTTGTAAACAACGTTTTCCCTTTCGCTTCGGGACCACCTCTTATATTATTCCAGCTGATATACTACCCAATATTGAATTTCTTAAAGAGAAGGTTGACGATATTGAGCTGGTCTTGTTTGAGTCGGATGAGTTCAGTAATCTTCCTTCTAGCGCTGATATGCAGAAGCTTGCAGATATTGCGTGTGAATTTTCGCTGACCTATTCAGTGCACCTGCCTCTTGATGTTTATCTGGGCCATAGTGACAGAAATGAGCGGGAACGATCGGTCAGGAAATGCCTGAGGATTATCGAGCTGACTCGCAACATCCAGAAATCAGCCTATGTCATGCATTTCGAGGCTGGGCCGGGTATTGATATCAACGGATTTTCCCTTGAAGAGAAAAGTCACTTTGTTGATGCGCTGCGTGATTCAATATCGATGCTTTTAGAAGGTACTGATGAAGCTTCATCTTCGTTTTGTGTTGAAAATCTTAACTATCCGTTCGAGCTTGTCTGGCCTGTGGTCGAAGAGTCCGCTCTTTCCGTTACGCTAGATGTTGGTCATCTTGAGTATTACGGTTATCCAACCGGGCTCTATCTGGAGCGATACCTGCACAAAGCAAAAGTGCTCCACATGCATGGAACTTTGGAGAGGAAAGACCATCACTCTTTAGCCTTAATGAAGCCTGAGGCACTGGATATGGTTATGAAGGCGCTTGCTGAAGAAAGTGCAACAGAGAGGGTTATGACCATGGAGATCTTTTCACAGCAAGATTTTGACTCTTCCTGCAGTGCCATGCAGCGATTTCTATAGTGAGTTGTTATTTTAGCGGCAGATCAGGAATTTCGCCGTTTATTCCAGTAGACGGCAAGGGTAATACCAGCAAGGAAGAGGTACCATCCTGCAATTATTATTATATCCTGAGGGATAGTTTCAAGGGGATTAAAAGGCATTTCAGAACATTGGGGGATTATAAAGCACTGGGATTATACGGAATTATTTCTAATACTTGGCAAAATAGTTTTTACAAAAAAAAAATCGATGGCGGTGTTTTGTTGTTGTATTTTATTTGAAAAATTGATCTTCAATGGAGCGGAACGGTGAAAGTGCATCGATTTTTTTGGGACCGATTGAAGGAACACCCATTATCAAGGGTAGGTCCGGGGCTGATTACAGGAGTTGCTGATGATGATCCAAGTGGCATAGCGACCTATTCGCAGGCTGGTGCTCAATTCGGCCTTAATATGCTCTGGACGATGCCGCTTGCATTTCCTTTGATGGCTGCAATTCAATCCATGTGCGCGCAAATCGGAAGGGTAACCGGTAAAGGGCTTGCTGCCAATATCAAAACCGCGTTCCCCCCGATTGTACTTAAAAGTGTTGTGTTTCTCCTGCTGATCGCAAATACGCTCAATATTGCAGCTGATGTTGCTGCCATGGGGGAAGTTGCTGAGCTCATTACAGGCTTCAACCGCCATATCATGACGGCCGTCTTTGTGTTTGGAACATTGATACTTCAGGTGTTTATACCGTATCATCGGTATGTCAATTTTTTGAAATGGCTGACTGTTTCACTGCTGGCCTATGCAGCGGTTCTGTTTACAGTACATGTGCCTTGGGGTGAGGTGATGCAGCGGACTGTATGGCCGACTTTTACTATAAACGCTGATGCAGCAGCTGTCGTTGTAGGAATATTTGGTACAACTATCAGCCCGTACCTTTTTTTCTGGCAGGCATCCGAAGAGGTCGAGGATATGCATTCAAAACCAGGCGCGGTTTCGCTCGTTTCCAATGCAAGGCATGCAGGTGCAGAACTTCGTCGCATCCGATGGGATACATGGAGCGGTATGTTATACTCCGATATAACAGCATATTTCATTATTCTTGCAACCGCTGTCACGCTCAACGTATCAGGGATAAAAGACATTACTACAGCCGGTCAGGCTGCAAGTGCTCTCAGGCCATTTGCCGGGGACTTCGCGTTTATACTTTTTGCCATAGGGATTCTTGGGGTTGGTTTGATCGGTGTGCCGGTATTGGCCGGTTCAGGGGCCTATGCACTTTCTGAAGCTATGGGCTGGAATTCAGGCCTCGAAAAAAAACCTAAAGATGCTATTGGGTTTTACATTATTATTGCTGTCAGTGTCCTGCTCGGGCTTGTTATCCAGTATTCCCCTATCAGTCCCATGAAGGCGCTATTCTGGAGTGCTGTTATCAATGGTGTTATCGCAGTGCCACTCATGGTGGTAATAATCATGCTGGTTTCGAAGAAAGCCGTAATGGGCAGATTTACGGCAAGCCGTCCGATCATTATTCTTGGCTGGATAGCAGTGGCAATTATGGGTGCTGCAGCTATAGCTATGTTTCTCCCCGGGTAGGTAGTTGAAACGTAGCTCATCAGTCGGGTTTTAACTTTTATTTAACTCCTTTAAAAGTCACCCTGAAAGTGAATTAGCTCTATGAGGGGGGCAATACCTTCCGCAGAGAATAACTGCGTTTTAAGGGATTTTTAAGTTTTTATTAATACTTCGTTAGCTTTAGTAGTGTTAAAATACTCCTTATGTGTTGAACTTCGGCACCTTCGTAGAAAGGCAGTATCCAGAAAAACCATCTCTTGTAAAGATACTTTGGCTTGAGGCCCTATCGCCAATGAAAGGCATTGATTTGTTCGCCCTTCAAACGCTGCTCTTTTATGACAAAGAGAACTGTAGGTTTTGGGCCTGGAAAAAATCTGCAAAAGGAAGTAATTATCAATAATTAAAGGAGATAAGGCTATGGAAAACTCTCGGTTATTTACAAAAAGCGTTGCAATAGTTCTTGCAATGGTCATCGGCTTAACGTTCAGTCCAGTGAAGTCGAATGCTGAATCAAATGAAAATATTAATACACAAGCGACAGCAACCAACAACTCAAGTAGCAGCTCAACAAGCACAGGGTTAATTGTCGGCGGGGTTGTGGTTGTTGGTTTATTGAGCTATTTCTTTTTGTTTCGCGACAATAATCATAAAGCAACAGCGACAACCAGCGACATAAACCGTAACGTTGCCAATAATTATTCGATCGAGAAAGAGCATGGCAATAAAAGCATTCTCTTTGAACATGAAAGTCCTTTCCTGGTGGCTTCACAGGCATACTAAAGGGCACCTCTTTATTGCTGAGATAAAAACTTTACCTGCTGGCTGAAAAGAGCTTTCCTCTCTGGATAACTTTTGTTTTGTTGGGGTTCAGGAATCACCCCAACCTACAGGGCGAAGGTAAAGTGTTGATAATCAATTTATTACATGCATCCCATTTGAATAAAGAGAGGTGACCATAATTCAGTCTTCTTCGTCCACTCCGCGTTCTCTGTTGCTTCTCTTTGACACCTCTCTCTCTTGACGGGATTTTCCTTTCCTTTTGCTGGATCATTATTTCACCTCGAATGTGCCGAACGGGCCGTGGTGAGTTGTGAATATTTTTGTTAATTAATGGCCTTGACATGGTATTTTGCTTTTCATGGCTAAATGATTAACGACACTCATGAGCAATGTTTTTTATGTGACTGGTGGAGCGCGGAGCGGTAAAAGCTCGTTTGCCTTGCAGCTGGCAACCCGGTATGAGAAAAGGATTTTTTTGGCAACGGCTGAGCCCTTTGATGATGAAATGAAGAGTCGGATCGGTAAGCACAGGGAGGAAAGGGGTGAGCAGTTTATAACGGTTGAGGAACCTCTTTATCCTGAGCAGGCTCTCCGGAATCTGCCTCCGGGAAGTGAGGTTGTATTGCTTGACTGCCTGACGGTTTGGACGGGCAATCTTATGCACTTTTTTGAGGATGAGCAGGAGATCAAAAAAAGGATTGATTGTTTCCTTGAAGTTTTGCGTCAGCCTCCTTGTGATATTATCCTTGTTTCCAATGAGGTCGGAATGGGTATTGTGCCGGAGAATGCAATGGCCCGAAGGTTTCGTGATATAGCGGGTATTGTTAATCAGAATGTCGCGGCAATAGCAACAGAGGCCTATCTGCTTTGCAGCGGGCTGGCTGTCAGGTTGAAGTAGTAGAATAAACGATAACATTTATTTGTAACCACATTATGCAGAAAGAGTTGCAGCAGCTTTTGAATGGTATTAAACCTGTTGACCGGTCACTCTCTGTGGCGGCGCAGGCTCATCTTGATGATCTTACCAAGCCGCAGGGAAGTCTTGGCCGACTGGAGGAGATCGCTTTGAAATATGTTCTGGCAAGAGGAACGTTGAAACCAGTGCTTTCTAAAAAGAAAATCTGCTGTTTTGCTGCCGACCATGGGGTTGCTGCGGAAGGAGTCTCTGCTTTTCCGGCTGAGGTTACACCGCAGATGGTTTTTAATATGCTCAATGGCGGTGCAGCTATTAATGTGTTGACGCGTCATGCTGGTGTGGATCTGGATGTTGTGGATATGGGGGTCAATTATGACTTTGCTGATGTGGCGGGGCTTGTTAAAAGAAAAGTGAAGCCAGGAAGCCAGAATATGGCTATTGGCCCGGCCATGAGCGAAGATGATGCCTTGCAGGCTCTCCTTATTGGTGCAGAGCTTGCTCTTGAGGCTTATGAAGCTGGCTATCATATTCTTGGAACAGGGGAGATGGGTATAGCAAATACCACTCCGGCAACTGCTCTCTATTCTGTTTTGCTTGATATTCCGGTTGAGAGCATAACAGGCAGGGGTACCGGTATTGATGATGAGCGTCTGAAGCATAAAATCGGGGTTATCAAAAAGGCTATTGAGGTTAATGCTTCGCGTTCTGCAACGCCTTTTGGGACGCTTGCTGCGCTTGGTGGTTACGAAATTGCAGGAATTGCCGGGTTTATTCTTGGTGCTGCAGCATGCAAAGTTCCTGTAGTTGTTGACGGCTTTATTTCTTCCTCAGCAGCAGTTGCAGCTTTGAAACTCTGTCCGGCGGTCGATGACTATCTGTTTTTCAGCCACCTGTCTAATGAGCAGGGACACAGGACTGTTATGCAGAAGCTTGGCGCCCGCCCCATTCTTGATCTTGATCTCCGTCTCGGTGAGGGTACCGGTGCGGCGCTCTCCATACAGGTTATCGAGGGTGCTGTGAAAATCTATAATGAAATGGCAACGTTCAGTGGGGCTCATGTCAGCGAGAAAAGTGAAGAGTAGCAGATGCTGAGCGGACTTGTTACAGCGTTGAGAACCCTGACGGTACTGCCGGTTCCGGGAAAGGATACCGCAAACTTCAGCAGCTCTCTTTTCTGGTTTCCGGTTGTCGGGTTGCTCCTTGCTCTTTTTCAGGTTGCTCTAGGGTATGCAGGGTATCTTTCAGGCTGGAATGAACTTTCGGCTGCGCTTGTTGTGCTCAGTGGTATCGGGTTGACGAGGGGGATGCATGCTGACGGACTTGCCGATCTGGCGGACGGCTTCTGGGGTGGAAAAACGAAGGAGGCTGCGCTGAGGATCATGAAGGATCCAAACGTTGGGTCGTTTGGTGCGCTTGCTCTTTCAGGGATGATGCTGCTGAAATGGATTGCTGTTCTTAAGCTGCTTTCCCTTGGGGCTTTCGGTTTTATTGCGGCTGGAGTGCTGCTGGCCAGGTGGGTACAGGTTCTCCTCGCTGCATCTCTGCCTTATGCCCGAAGCGAGGGGGGGACAGCTCACTCTTTTGTGAATGGAGCGGGATGGCGGCAAACTCTTGTTACCACTGTTGTGACGGTTATATTTCTTGGTGCGCTTCTTCATTTTGAACCCCTGGCTGCAGCGGCTGCAGTGTCAACAGCACTCTTTGCAGGGTTGATTATCGGGATGCTGAGTTATCGCAAAATAGGGGGCGTAACCGGTGATGTGCTCGGTGCAGGCAGCGAGCTGACAGAGGTTTCTGTCTGGATTACCGGGGCTGTTTACTCTCTTTATTGCTGATTACAATGTTGTTTTCACTTCTACATATTTTCCTGCCTGCTGAAACTACAAGGCTGCTTATGGAGTTTCTTCTCTAAAGAACGCCACAATTCATTGCAAAACAGGAGAACACCCATGATTGCCGAAAACACCAAGGCTCCGGATTTCACCCTCCCCGATTCTGAAGGCAACAAGGTCTCGCTTTCTGACTACTTTGGCAAAAAGGTACTGCTTGTCTTCTACCCCGCAGACGATTCTCCGGTGTGCACCACGCAGCTCTGCAGCTACCGCGACAACTATACCGAATTCACCAAGCGCGGCATTACCATCCTCGGCATCAGCACCGACACAATCGATTCCCACAAGCAGTTTGGCGAGAAAAACAGCCTGCCATTCACTTTGCTCAGCGATCATGATAAGCGGGTAAGCCAGCTCTACGACGCCATTGCCTTTCTCGGCATATCGCAACGTGCTTACGTCCTCATCGACGAAACCGGTACAGTGAGGCTTTCGTTTAACGACCTTTTGCCGCTTTTCTACCAGTCGACATGTGACCTGCTTGCGAAAATAGATGCCATGAAGCCGGAGTAGCGCTGACAGAACATATAGACTTGAGGGGTCAAAAGTGCCACCAGAAAAACACGCACCCTGCGATCAGATCCAACGAGTGTTCATGCTTCTTTTAGTTGCTTGCCACACTTCCAGCATGAACTGAATTGATCTTCAATTGTTTCGCCACAATCAGGGCAAACCCATTGACTGTTATTTTCAACTGGCAAACTTCGCCACGCCTCCATCACCTCGCAGTATGCACTTTTTAGATACTTTTTCGCATATATCTTCTACTGTACACAGTGTTTTGGGAAGCGAATCCAATTGATATTGGCAGGAGTAAATCCTGATTTTTTTAAAATATTTGGTAATTTCTTAATTATTTCTTAATAATCAAAAAGCATGCATTGCAGTCTTAAGTGTTTCTTTTTAGGCACTGTGTTAATGTGGCAGTCTGTTTGATACTCCATCACATCGTTCAGAGTAGTTCCCTGTATCTCTTATAGTAGAACAAATCAACAGCTTAGTGCTGGTTGTGGTAATCACAATGTTTTAAACGTAATGCGATTCCTCGCTTTACTGTAACAGCATCAATATGTGGAGCAAAATTCTGATTGCTTTCCCTTAGTTTAGACAAACTTCAGAAATCATCGAACCGAAGCAATAGGTAGTTTTACGATTCTGAATCATTACCATAAGAAAGGCCAAAATTTGTAATGTGACCGGGTTGCCGAGTGGTCTTTCCGAACTGACATAGTCTGAGCCACAAAAAATAGGAGTATTCCTCATGTCCATTACAGATTCTCTCTATGCGGTGATTATGTCCTCTCTTAGCAATGATGAGCGGGAACACGCAGTTGTGTACGTGGAAGACAGAGTTTTGTCTCCAGGTACCATCACACTGGGCGACCGTGAGTGCCAGATCGACTATCCCTACGTAACTGTATTTATTGATGGCGCTCCAGGCAAGAACTGGATGCACTCCTGTCGTTATCTCCTGATCCATCCAGATGGGGATGCGGTTACCTCTATCGATAGTGACCGTCCTCCGCTCTTTGGCATCCTTCCCTCAAGCTGGCGGGTGCTGATATGCCCTGCTGGTTTGGAAGAATGGAAACTCATCCCAATCGAAGTTCCACCAAAACCACAAACCACATAAAGGAGAATCAATATGCCAGTTAATTCATCCGTTGCCGCAAGAATTCGGCAGACTGCCATTGCCGGATTGGCCTCGAAAGAGGTCAATTCGACTCATCTTTCCATGTCGTTAGAGATCATCCCTGCCGGACACGTTTTTAATCTTTTTGGAAGCACGGTTACCGCGCGCTATGCATCGGTGCTTCTCTTTGTGGATCACAACCCGGGCGCGAACTGGGGACATGCTTGTACGTACAGGTTTTTCGATCCGACAACTGCGCGTTTTCTGCACGAAGAAAACGCTCTCTTTCCACCTACTCTAAGCGGAATCTCGTCGCTGGAACTTTTCCATGCTCCGGCGATTCCATCTGCAACGGCGGCGCAACTGGCGATTTTGCCAAGTGCCCGTTCGATTCAGAATGGCCCCCCGCCGTTCAATAACAACGAGCAACGTTATGCAATTCTGTGGACCAGCCAGATATCGAATCGGCGGCACGTGGAAGATTTAGAATTCCTGTGGCGCACGCTGGTTCATGTCTGCGGGTTTACGGCGGCCAATATCTATGTGCTTTGCTATAATGGAACCATCAGTGCAACAGATGTGACCGGATCGATTGGTTCATGGGCAGGTAACAATACGCCTTACCAGATGAATGTGTTCGGCGCTGCGACAGTGGCCAATCTCCAGTCAGTATTCAATACCCTGAAGGGCAAGCTGCAGGCCAATGATCTGCTTTTCGTCCACACGAACAATCATGGATCACCGACCGGATTGTGCGTGGATTCCTCTTCAGTTCTGGTACCTTCCCAACTGGGTAATATGCTGTCGCCACTTCCGGTCTTCGACAAGCTGGTTGTCACCATGGAGCAGTGCTTCTCCGGCGCATTTCAGGCAACTGTGCTGCAGAAGAGTACGGCGAAGAACACTGTCTTTGCCTCGGCCGTTCCGTCAAACAAGACCTCTGCAGGTGCTTCACACTTCGACCCGTGGGCGCTGGATCTGATTGAAGCCATCAACGGAGCAACGCCTTCCGGCGGTGCATTACCCTCCAAACCAACGCTCAGCAGCAATGGACTGGTTTCCATCAAAGCCGCCTGCGACTGGGCAAAGTCTACCGATACCGGTGTGGGCGACGATCCGCAGTATGGCGACAACCCGTCAGGCTGCGGCAATCTGATCTTCCTCAGCTCTTCCGCTGGCTGGCGCTACAATGATCTGACGGCGGCTTCAGGGGGTGCTCCGCTTGCAGCCAGCGATCCACGCGGCTACACGTGGGATGTCGACAAGACAGAACACGCGCTCTATCAAGGTACGGACAATCACATTCATGAGCTGTGGTTCAATGGCGCGTGGCACCACAACGATCTGACTGTTGCCGCGGGCAATGCGCCGCTCTCCGCGAGCGAACCATTTGGTTATACGTGGGACGTGGACAAGACCGAACATGCCATCTATCGCAGCGCAGACGGCCATGTTCATGAGCTGTGGTTCAACGGCGCGTGGCACCACAACGATCTGACCGTCGCAGCAGCAAATGCGCCGCTTGCGGCCAGCAATCCGTTTGGGTATACCTGGAGCGTGGACAAGACGCAGCATGTGATCTATCGCGGCACGGACAATCACATCCATGAACTGTGGTTCAATGGCGCATGGCACCACAACGATCTGACCGTTGCAGCAGGCAATGCGCCTGTGGCGGCGAGCAATCCCTGCGGTTATACGTGGGATGTGGACAAGACGCAGCATGTGATTTATCGCGGCACGGACAATCACATCCATGAACTGTGGTTTAATGGCGCATGGCACCACAACGATCTGACCGTCGCCAGCGGCGGAGCACCGGTTGCAGCTAAAGACCCCGGGGGCTACACTTGGAGTGTAGATAAGACACAACATGTGGTCTACCTGGGAACCGATGAGCACATCCATGAGCTGTGGTTTAACGGTGCCTGGCATCACAACGATCTGACTCTCGCTTCAGGCGAGTCGACGCTGGCTGCTGGTGAGCCGCGCGGCTATACCTGGGACGTGGACAAGACCGAACACGTGATTTTTCGAGGCAAGGACGGCCGCATCTATGAGCTGTGGCTGTAGTTGTGAACTGCGGGTCGGAGAGGTGTCCCGTTTGATTAGGAGCTCCACCGGGATAAGTGGAATTATGCGGTGTAACGTTTCCACGGCGTTGCAGCCGACTCGTATCAAGGGTTTAGGGAGTAATGGAACGGTTATGGGAAGCTTCCCATAACCGTTCTTGGGTAAGTTTAAACAAACGACAGATTTGTTTAACACCATATATGAAGTTCAGGTCAGCCTGCTTGTCGCGCAGCTCAAAGTGCGTCGGGTAGTTCACCTCTATCCCTGTTTTCTCCGAAATACTCAATTTTTCCTTAACTGTATTTATGCACCTTGCCTGCTTCATTGGCGGGTTTTCCACCAGTCATCCCCGTAATTGTAGAAAAGCTCTTCACCCTTGCGGATATTGCGGAGGGCGTAGAGGATCATTTCCGGACCAAGGGATGTCTCTTCACGATAGTACGCGACATTGGGGGTCGATGAGTGGTTAAAAAGCATCCCGTAGCCCATAACCACAAGCCGGGCGGTTTCAATATTGCCGTAAAAAACATAGTTGACCAGCTCACCGCCTATATCGCGATCAGTGACCTCAATCGCAGGACATCGCTCGATAATGGCCCCATCTTTGATGTTTTCCGCTGCAAAGGCACCCCTTCCACTGACTGTCGACGCGCTGATGGCGATTGCTCCTCTTCTGATGGCCGGACGCTTTTTTTTGAGGAAGAAGCCGATGGCAATGCCGACCACTATGCCTGAGATGAGGCAGAGAGAAATGATGACAATAATGTTGGGTTCCATAGGTTTTTTCTTTTGGCCAGATGCTCTCAGGGCTGCGACAGCAAAATGTAACATTTTCTCTGATTTTAGTGCTCAGGGTTGAGAGCTTGTTGAAGATAAAGCGGAATGATGGATTTGATTTTTGTTATCGAACCAAATATTGCCTTATGTTACGAGCAGAGAAAATAGCATGAATATTTTTCGTTAACTGAATTGGAGTCGCTATCGTTATTCAACAACGCCCTCTATCGGTGGTTATCATTGGTGGGGGAGCAGCAGGGATGTTGGCAGCTATTGGTGCTCGTCGAGGTGCTGAAAGTGCGGGTATTGAGTGTGCCATAACGCTTTTGGAGCGTAATGCCCGTACGGGCACGAAAATAAGGATATCAGGGGGAGGGAAGTGTAACGTGACCCATCAGGGGACTCCTGCTGAACTGCTTGAGCAGGGGTTTCTTCGCATCAATGAACGGCGTTTTTTGCGGAACGCCCTTTACGGGTTTTCAAACAATGACTTTCTTGAACTCCTGCATTCCCGTGGCGTTGTCACTGAAGTCCGACCGGATGGAAAGGTGTTTCCTTTAAGCGAAGATGCTTCTTCTGTAGCCATGGCTTTTGAGGAACTGCTTAAGGAGTTGTCGGTTCAGCTTATCTCTTCCTGCAGGGTAAGGAGTGTTGAGCGAAAGGATGGGTCGTTTATGATTATTACCAACGGTGAACCCTTGACGGCGGATGCGGTTATTCTCGCTACAGGCGGGGTCTCTTACTCAAAAACAGGCACCATGGGTGACGGGCTTGTGATTGCCCGAAAGCTTGGACATTCAATTAAAGAACCTTCAGCTGCGCTTGGACCGGTTTTTACCCTCAAGGCACCTCCCGCATCTCTTTCAGGAGTATCACTGCGTTCGGCTGGCCTGGTTGTGACAGCTGGAGGGAAGAGTATTGAGCGACGCGGGGATCTGCTTTTTACGCATCGCGGTTTCAGCGGCCCTGCTGCGTTGTCGCTGTCGCGCGATATTGCCGAGCTGTGCCGTGAGTTTGGCAGTGCCTCTCTTTTTGCTGACCTTTTTCCTGAGCACACTCCTGCTGAACTTGATCAATTGCTTCTTTTGCATGCACGAAAACATGGTGCACAGATGGTTCGCAAGTTCCTACAGACATGCCCGATTGCTCCTTTCAAGAAAGGACTCGGTGAGGCACCGCATGGCACAATTCCCACAGCTCTTGTCCCCTATATTATCCGGTACTCTCTTCTTGAGATCGACATAACATGGAGTGGTCTGCACAAAGAACTGAGGAAGTCGCTGCTTGCAGTGCTGAAGAGGTTTCCGCTTGGAACTGTTCGAGCTTTACCGCTTGATCAGGGAGAAGTATCTGCCGGTGGAGTTGCCTTGGGGGAGGTCAATCCGAAAACCATGGAGTCAAGGATTGTAGCAGGGCTTTTTTTATGCGGAGAAGTGCTCGACTATGCCGGGGAAATTGGCGGTTATAACCTACAGGCGGCATTTTCTACCGGGTGGATGGCAGGGGTCAATGCAGTGAAAAAGTGCTGAGTTCTGAGTGCTGAGTTCTGAGTGGAAAGAAAGTGCTGAGTGCTGAAAGATTCTTCTCAGTCCTCTCTTTCTCCGTCACCCCTCCCAGCCCTTGTCATCCTGACCGAAGGGATGTATCTATCTTCTTCTTTCTTTTCTCCGTGCTCAGCACTCAGAACTTTCTTTCCTCAGAACTTTCTTTCAAGAGCAGGAATACGCTGGCTCTTTTGTGGCGAGATCCATTTTTCGGAGTTCAAATCTGGTGTTTTCGAGATCGAAGGTGAATTTCGGGTTGTCGTGAAAAATTACCTGTTTCTTGTCGAATCGAACTTTCATGGGGATGCTCACCTTACGCTCATCGCCACAGACGTTGTTTTTAACACCGGGATGGAACAGTTCGGCGTTTTCTTTATCGACGGTGACGTGCACTGCATGGTCGACGGTACTGAGCGCTTCAATAGAACCATCTTCAGAGAGCTGGACAGAGTTGATGTCGCCATGTATGCCGTTCGGCTCATTATCCCAGGAGGTTATGACGCCTATCGGGGTGGAAATATCTATTTTTTTCTGAGGCTCAAACGAGCGGATTGCGCCTGATTCATAAAAAGCAAGACCTGTCCGTACGATTATCTCACCCATTGGGGTTGGTACCGTAAGGGTCTGTCCTGGCCAGAGAGTTACACTTTTCAGAGCACCGCTTTCGTAAAACTGCAGACCGATGAGCTTGGCGGTCAAGGCTCCCAGCGGTGAATTGAAGGTAATATCCTCGGCCAGGGCGAATTCGTTCTTCCACGACCAGAAGCCACTCAGTTTACCGTCGAGCGAAAATATTCTTTTGATGCTGCCATTTTTATGAAAGGTAACCAGTTCAGCGGGAATGCTGCCCACCGGTGTTTCAAGGAGGGTTTGCGATTGCAGCGCAATGGATTTCAAGGAACCGTCCTTGTAGAAATACATTGGCTTGACAGTGCGTCTTCCCATGTCTTCGGCTTCATATTGTGGAACAAGAGTGCCATAAGGGGTGTTGAGGCTGTTTGGTTCAGTTACAAGACAGCCATCCATTTTACCGTTCGAAAAGAGGCTGCGGAACTCCACTCCTGAAAGGTCGCCGTATATTGTGCTGACAGTAGTCATGATTATTGCGGTTTAATGTGCGTTGTATAAGCCTTTCTCCATATATCATTGCAATAACCGTGCCGATAAAAATTATCCTATTTTAAGCGATTTTAAAATAATTAGTTAGTTGATAATGACTTCTGATGTTTCTTTACGGAATAGGCACAAATTGGTGGGAACCAGAGGGAGAGCTACATTATGGTAGGAAAAAGCCACAGGGTCATTTGAGACCCTGTGGTAGAAGGAGAATACTCTTATTTGCCGTAGAGATGCATAGTATTGACTGGCTTTCCCTGCAGTTTCAGGTAGTAGAAGAGCTGTGCCTTGTGCTGATTAAAATGATCAATCATGCCGAGCAGGCGTTTTCCAAGGTTGACCGGTGTCGGGTCCCACGGTGCCGAAACCTGCTTTGTGGAAAGATCTTCTTCGCTGCACTGGGTTAAAGAGTCCAGAGCGGTCTTTCGATCAGTCGCAAGCAAGGCAAGCGCTTCATCAATAGTGGTTACAGTTTGAAGCTTCTCGGCAGGAGGAGGCATTGATGCAGCTTTTTTGTCATTCATATCACTGTGTGCAGGCATCGCCCACTGGCCGGTAGTAAACCCTTTTATTGGCATTCCGCAGGATTGGCTGAGGTGGAAGAGCAATTGCCCGGTTGTCATCCAGTTATTGGTTGCCGATGGTTTCCATGAAAGATCTTTTTCGTCAAGAAGCTTTACAAGGCGTTCTGTGACGGTAAAAGTTTCATTGATTTGTTGTTGTAACAGTTCATGCCAATTCATGTTCAGTGATGTTAAATGTTTTTATAACAGAAAGGTGCGGTTCGGACTCTCTTATTTGAATTTTGCTTTTGCTTTTCTGAATGCTTTTTTCAGATCGTTCATAGCCATTTCGGCACCATATTTTACTTCATGCCAGGCATCCTCACTGCTGTGCATGAGATCTGTTGTTTTCTCTGAGGCATGCTCCCGCTGTTTTTTCAGCTCCTCGATGCGTTGCTGAAGGTTTTTTGTGATTTTTTCAGCTTGTTTCTCGAGCTTGGCTATATCCCTGTCCCACGTTCTGAGCGTTCGGCTGAAGTTGTCGATGTATGTTTTCCGGTTCATGGTGCATCCTTGTTATTGTGTTTGCTCATGAGTTAGTCACAAACTTCAGAAAATAACAACCGGCTTACTCCGTTATTTGTTCGTTTTTTTCTTACAAGCAGAAGAGAAGGGGGATTTGCTTTTTTCTCAGGAATAAGGGAAAGCAAGAGAGCACCGGTGCTCATCGGGCTTTCTATTTCAATTCCTTTCTCATTCTTGGCTTTTGGAAACTACTCAAGTAAAACGCTATATTTTGTTTGCGTTACGAGAGTCTTGTCAACCAAACGGAGGTTGTATGATGTTTAAGGTAGCTGTTATCACAGCAGTGATGGCTTTCTCAGTGATAAGCGGTTCAGTTGGAGGCGTTGAGGCCCGAGCTGAAGGAACGAAAAATTCAGCATTGCAAATATCATCTTCAGGAACTGCTGGCGGTTGGACTGATTATAATACATCAATTACTAAAGAGGCTAAAAGTGTATTTGAAGAAGCGTTAAAAGGCATGGTAGGAGTATCATACACTCCTTTAGCTTATGCGACTCAGGTTGTTGCAGGAACCAATTACCAGTTCTTTTGTAATTCAAAAGTTGTTTCTCCCGGAGCTTCTAATCACCCTGTTATTATCCATATTTTTGCACCGCTACCAAGACAAGGCAAACCGCACATCACTGCAATAAATCAGATCACACAATAAATTATGAAGACATCGTTTTTAAAATTGTTTAAATGGTAAAAGTATCGATTTTAGATCTTAAAGTCATGGTTGTTTCCCAGCGGGACAAAATGCGAGAGTTATATAGCATTCACGGTTGTAATGATGAGGCAATTATTAGTCAATATGTAGTTGCTGAGAAGCAAGGGGAAGTGACGCGGAAATCCAATAAGTATAACCTTCTCATGAGGAATATGCGACTCGATTATTGAGTGATGGAAAGAAAAAAGGATGGCTTTAGTTTTGTTGGGGTTCAGGAATCACCCCAACCTACATAGGGCGCCTTAAATAGAGGTACCCATTATATAGGAGCATAGTCACTTACTTTTTGAACAAATATCTTGTGGTGATGGTCAGTTCAAGCTGTTTTGAGTTCAGGGTGAACACTGAATCGTTGAACTTGGGGCCGCCCATTCCGATTTTCGGGTTGGTAGATATGCCGCACCCTTCTTTGGGCATTCCGAGCCAGTTTTTGTCCATTTTGCCGTTACCGTTTTCATCGTGCAGGGTGCTTATAGCGTAGGTGCCGTAGGGAACGTTTTCGAAGACAAAGGTATCTTCAGTGCTGGTGACTTTTTTGATGAGTGTCGCATAGGAGATTTGAGGGGTATCGGGGAACCCTTTTTTAGACGCGTAAAGTGACGCACCAAGCATTCCATCAAGATTTCTCAGCTCTGTTACGTGAACAATAATTTTTCCGGTCTGGCTGGGGTCAACAGCTGCTTGAGTGGCATTTTCGGCCATAAGCGGGGCAGTAGCACCCAGAAAGAGTGTGAGAAGAAGTGCAATGAGTGTTTTCATGGATGTGAACATGTGTTTTCGGTTTCTGAGATTGGCGTTACCATTTTTTTCTATTCAGGGTAACATTCGATCAATATCGATATTACGAAATTCCCTTACAAGAGTTGGCATGAAGTTCCCACATGACAGCTTCCTGTCAGAATAGAATTTCAAGGTTACCCCTTCGTTACGTATCTTGCTTTCTGGATAGTATCTATTGGGTTGTTACCGCTGCAGATTCTTTTCCTCACTTGTATCAACTCAGGGTGAACTATCAGTGTAACTTTCAAGATCCTCGCTAGCCAGGGGAGCTTATCACGAAAATGTCTGGGAAATTGGTGAATATCAAGGATGTTACGTTATCGGTAGCCGATGAAGTGGAGGTTTTTCAGCGCAAGTACAAAGAGGTGCTTCATGCTCAGAATACTCTGGTCGACAAGGTTACCCGCTATGTATTGCGGCAGCAGGGAAAACAGATTCGTCCGGTACTTGTCATGCTTTCTGCTAAAATTTGTGGAGGAGTGACAGAGTCCAGTTATCGTGCGGCAATCATGGTTGAGTTGTTGCATTCAGCCACCCTGATTCATGATGATGTTGTGGACAGCGCTGAGATGAGGCGAGGTATCGCTTCGATTAATGCGTTGTGGAAAAATAAGATATCGGTGCTTATAGGAGATTATCTGCTTTCCAAGGGGCTGTTGTATTCGCTTGAATTTAAGGATTATGGCTTTTTACATATGGTTTCGGAAGCGGTACGCCGGATGAGTGAGGGAGAAATTCTTCAGATCCAGAAAACCCGCAGCCTTGATATTTCAGAAGAGGATTATTTGAGTGTCATTTCAGACAAGACGGCTTCGCTGATTTCTTCGGCTTGTGCAATGGGTGCGATGAGTGCCACAACTGATGAAGGTGATATTGCCTCTTTGAAACGTTATGGAGAGTATTTAGGCCTTGCTTTTCAGATCCGTGACGATACGCTTGATTACACGGGAGATTCAAAAAAAACCGGCAAGCAGATGGGTATTGATATAAAGGATAAGAAAATAACTCTTCCTCTCATTTATGCGCTCTCTCGTGCTTCAAGTTCCGAACAGAAAGCCATTCGCTCAATTTTGAAAAGTTCGCGTAAACGTGCTGTGAAAAGTGGTGAGGTTATTGCCTTTGTTACCGGCAAGGGAGGGCTCGATTATGCGACTCAGGTTGCAGAGGGTTTTGCAGAAAAAGCCGTTGCCTCTATTCTTCCGTTCCCTGATGGCTCCGCGAAAACTTCGTTGTTGCAGCTTGTTGATTTTGTGATGAACAGGCAGTATTAGATTTTCTCTGATTATTACAGTCAGGTGTGTTGATTGAACAGAAATAACCGTTAACAGTGAGATGATAAAAAAGGTAGCTATAATCGTTCTTTTATGTATCGGTCTTGTGGTGATAGTCGACAAGGTGGTTATGCCCTTATATATTTCACAAGGGACGGTGAAGGTTGTCCCTGATGTGCTGAACATGAAGTATGAAGATGCTTCGGCGAGATTGCGCCAGGCGGGCTTGACAGGGATAAAAAGTTATCATGTCAAATATCTCAGTGGGGTTGATTCCAATATTGTGCTCTCCCAGATGCCTGAAGCCGGTGTTGAGGTGAAGCCCGGCAGAAATGTCTATTTAGTGGTCAACAAACTTGAAAAGCCGAGTTTTCCAATGCCTGATCTTTCAGGCAGGCCCGAATTGGATGCTCGTGAGACTGCTGCCCGTATGGACCTGAAGCTCCAGGATGTCCAGATCAGCTCGGTTACAAAGTCTGAAGACAATGGAAGGGTGCTGAGCCAGTCAATTCCGGCTCAGACAATGGTGAAAGCGGGTAGTGCGGTATCAATTATTGTCGGGCGGTTTGAGGATTCGGCTGAAGGGATGAAAAAGCTGACTGTGCCCGATGTTCTGGGTATGTCTCTTGACCAGGCAGAACAAGCAATTGCTGATGCAGGTCTTAAACTTGGCAAGGTCACTACTGAGTATTCAGCCTCCCTTGTGCCAAATACGGTTATCAGCCAGAAGCCTGCGGTTAATGCTTACGTTTCACCTGATCAACTGGTTGAACTGACTGTTGTAACTTCAGAGTAGTGCTGTTTGCGAGAGGATTACTTATAGTTGGCTTTTTTATACTCGTCGCGAAGGTCTTTGATGCCTGTTGTTCTATCGTTGCCGTCACTGATAAGCCCGAAATATTCCAGAACGATCCGAATAACCAGCCAAAGGCCGGCAAAAAAAATTCCAATTGATTCCGAGATAGTCGAGATGCTTTTTTTTATCATATACAGAGTTGAAAACTATAAAAAAAAGCCACTCCCATAAGAATGGCCTTTTGAATTTATTATGAAATTAGGTTACTCAGTCGGTAAAAGAGTCCTCTGCTTCGTACCAGTCGTTGGTATGTGAGCCATCTTGTTTTCCTTTCTCTTCCCAGCGAAAGTATGCTGCAAGCCTTATTTTTTCTTTACGCTCATCCTGAGTCCACTTTGGCGAGTCTTTTTTCCTTTTTTTAGGAGCTCGCTCCTCATCGTCCAGTTCAGTTTTTTTAACCATTGCCGTTCGTGTTTTTGTTATCAGAACACCTGTTATAATATTATATAATTCTTATGAGGAAAAAAAATATTCACTGGAGATGGATGTCTTTCAAAGCAGATTTTTATTGCTGAATGCGTTTTCCAAGGGCACTGAAAGATATGACAAGAAGGATGGTGATGGCTTCAATGATCATGAAAATATCTTTTGGTATGTAGGCATTTACGGTAAGTCCGCCGTATTCGAGTAAACCGAAAAAAAGAGCTGAAAGCATAATCCATAAGGGGTGAGCACCAGCCAGAAGTGCAACAGCAATTCCTGTAAAACCTATTCCTCCAGTCATTCCCGCTTCATAGTAGTGCTTGTAGCCAAGCAGAATATTTGCAGCCCCAAGGCCTGCGGCAGCTCCGCCGATGCCCATGGCGGTGAGCGTATGCATTCCAGCATTGATTCCACCATACCTTGCGGCTTCCGGCTGCAGGCCTGTAGCCCGCATTTCAAAGCCGAACCTCGATTTAAAAAGAATAACCCAGAAGAGAAGTGCAACGCAAGGAGAAAGAAGTGTGCTGAAATTTGCAGGAGACTTTGCGAAAAAACCGGTCACAGAGTAAAGCGAAGGAATGATTGCGGCGTCAATGACAGGTGAGGTATGCACGGTTGATGGCACTGCAAAATGATAGGTCAGCAGGTAGCCTGTAATGCCCTGGGCAATGAAATTGAGCATGATTGTGCTAATAACCTCATTGACCCCGAAACGCACCTTCAGCACCCCGGCCAGAATTGCCCAGCATGCTCCGGCTCCCATGGCGGCAAAAACGCAGAGGGAAATAGCGGAAAGTGAGGGGAGTGTCGGCGGCAGCATGGCGCCCGTCATTGCAGCGGCAAAGGCTCCCATCTGGAGCTGGCCTTCGGCACCGATATTGAACAGTTTGACCTGAAAGGGGAGGGCAACAGAAAGTCCGACGAGAATAAGGGTTGTCGTTCTGAACAAGACCTGTCCGGTACCATACGCTGAACCGAGTGTACCCTGAAACATTTTCTCAAAAATCATGATCGGATCCCTGCCTGCAATGAGAATGATCAACGTGCTGACAGCGAGTGCCGACATGATAGAGAGGAGAGGTATGAGAAACTGGGCGGTTTTGCGATGCATCGTCAACGGGGGTTGTTCAGGTGATATGAATGCCGATCTCTTTTTTGAACTCATGTTCCGAATTCTTTTTGAGTACCACTTCCTCAGGGGTGAATTCGTGGACAATGGCACCTTTGTACATGCACCCGATACGAGTTGAGAGTGCAATAATTTCTTCAAGTTCCGAAGATATAAGCAGTATTGCTATGCCTTTGTTACGGGCTTCAATAATTTTGTTATGGATCGTTTCGATTGCCCCTATATCTACCCCTCGTGTCGGCTGGGCGAGGATCAGAAGAGAGATATTAGGCCGGTTGAGCTCTCGAGCAAGAACAATTTTCTGCTGATTACCACCAGAGAGGGAGCTGAGCGGCTGGGTTGCAGGTGTGCTGCATTTGATATCATAGTCAGCGATCATTTGGTTGGTATAGCGGTTCAGCACATCGCTGTTGAATCCTATCCCGCGGTGAAACGATCGCTCACGGTGCCGTCCGAAAAGAAGGTTGCCTGAGACGGTATAGTTTAGAATAACAGCATGTTTCAGGCGGTTTTCAGGAGTAAGCGAGACACCCATGAGAGTGATTTCGGAAGGTTTTTTCCCGATAAGTGATTCTCCCTTGACACTCGCCTCACCGACGAGGGATGTTCCCGCAGGAAGAAGGCCATAGAGTGCCTGAAGGAGTTCACTCTGTCCGTTGCCTTCAACACCAGCTATGCCGTATATTTCTCCAGCTTTGACCTTGAGAGTGAGATTATGAAGTTTTCTTTCGCCATTTGCCGTACAAAAATCGAGATTCTTTATGTCAAGAACAGTTTCTCCAGGGCTTGGCGGTGGATTTGTTACCCTTAACAGTACGCTGCGTCCTACCATCATCTGAGCGAGCTCCGGCTTCGTGGTCGACGCTGCCTGCATGGTGCCCGCAATTTCACCTTTTCTCATGACGCTTATCGTATCGGCCACAGCAAGCACCTCATCAAGTTTGTGCGTGATAAGGATAATGGTTTTGCCCTTATCGCGAAGCGTCCGGAGCGTTGCAAACAGATGTTCTGTTTCAGACGGAGTAAGCACTGCCGTCGGTTCATCAAAAATCATGATGGAGGCATTACGGAAGAGCAGTTTGAGGATTTCAACCCGTTGCTCTTCTCCAACACTCAGATTTTCTACCATAGCCTCCGGGTCAACGGCCAGTCCGAATTCCAGGGCATGTTGCTGTATACTTGCTTTAATTTCTTTGAGAGGCAGGCGCTGAAACATGCCTGCATGTTCGTCGCCGAGCATAATATTTTCAGCTGCAGAGAGAGAAGGTATCAGCATAAAATGCTGATGAACCATACCAATGCCTGCATTGATAGCATCCCGGGGGGAGGTGAAGTTGACAGGTTTCCCCTGTATAGAAACCTCTCCTTCTGACGGCTGGAGCATGCCGTATATGATTTTCGTCAGGGTGCTTTTTCCTGCTCCATTTTCACCGACAAGCGCGTGAATGGTGCCTTCTTCGATTGAAAGTGAGATATTGCTGTTGGCTGCAAAGTTTCCAAACCTTTTAGATATACCGCTTAAACGGACAGCAACACCCATTGTGTGGAGATTTTCGGTGGTTTTATACCCAGCTCAGGACGGTTTTAATGGATTCCTTACTGTCGAGCGCCATGCGGTAGGCGAGTTCAAACTGCGAGACAGGAAAGACATTGGTAAAAAACTTTTCACTGTCGAACATATCATCATTGAGTACCGAGGACGCTTGCTGTATATGGCAGTGATTGGTCAGTCCGGATGAGATGATAGCTGGTTCTTTATGCTGTATCAGACGGTAATCATAGGCCATGATTTCATAATTGCCCATCAGCACTATTTTGGCCTGCTCTTTCATCAGTCGCACGGCCTTTTCAATCAGCAGAATTCTACCCGTGGTTTCGAAAATGAGATCATAGCTATCGTTGAAATCAGCAGTGAAATCGTTGATGTCGATGGCAATATGCTCAGCGTGGGAGAGCTGCCCTCGGATACTGAAGGTTTCAACCGCATCCACATTCTTAAATCCAAGGGTGTAGAGGTACTCCGAAACCATAAGCCCTACTGATCCGAGGCCGAGGATGAGAATTCTCGAAGCGGCGTGCAGCGGAACCTTTTCAACAGCACTGATAACATAGGCAAGAAGCCCTGTGAGAAGGTCGCGGTGAATAGGCTGGCGACAGAGAGGGAAAAGATTGTGGCGCGATGTCGGGATGATTTCTGCATGGCAGCCGAAATAGGATTCAACGCCACTCCAGCGGTCGCCCTTGAAGGCATAGACAAAATCTCCGGGAACGAGGTCATCAACTCCTGAGCCTGTCGCCATCACCTGGCCGATCGACTCGCTCCCCGGCATGATGGGGTAGTGGAAGACCCGGTTGGATACCGGCTTGTTGGTCAGAAGAAGGCGGTCAAATCCGGGCGTTATGGTGCTTGCAATGGTTTTTACCAGAACATCACCGGGGTTCCCGGCATGGTATGCGGCATTTTGCAGCTTAAGTTTGTTGGCTTTCTGCAAGACAATTGCTTGCGCTTCCCCTTGCATGGTCATAGGTAAGGTATTGTTTTCAAAGAGCAGCTATAACCTGTGGTGCAGGTATACTGCTTCATCGGAAAAGATAATGAAAGGGGGAAGATAAACATGGTGGCTAAATAAGTAAAACTCAACTTTTATAGTTCATATAAAAGTATTGGTAATGCCCGTAAGTGCTTTTCTGTTTATACAATAATCCTGAAAGAGTTGAGGATGCTCAACAGTTCTGCTTTTAACTGCTGGGAAAGGGAATCTTCCGGTGGTAACTGGCTGGCGGTTATGACATATCCCTTTCCGTTTGCAACCACTATTCTCTGAAATTGATACAACTTGAAGGTTGAAGTAGTATAGTAAGTAGAGATAAAGCCACCCTGTGTCGCTTCATCGATATCCTTTGTAAGTACTTGCCAGCCCAGTTGTTGAAGAGCCTGTACGGTTCTATTGATGTAGTCGCTGGCGGTCATGCCGCCTATGGTTTCAACAACCACATTGACATTCGGGCGGAAATTGCCAACCATCTCATTCTTCATGATGACCAATGGCATATCCACTGTGGGAGGAAATCCCAATTGCTGTATCAGAGATTTTCCCATCGTCTCGCTGGCATTCCAGCCATTGCCTTCCGGCCATGTAATCTGAAACTTCGAGTTGCGATTTACGTAGGTGCTGCCTTGAATTCCATCTCCAATGACGGTGCTTGCCTTCACCGTCTCATTGGAAACTGAAGCCGTACCCAAAACAGTTTGCGCCGTCTTTATTTCCAATGCGCCTATCTTAACAGTTTCTGCCTTGTTTAGGAAGCGACTTATTTCGCCTTTAAACAAGAAAAGGACTGTTATGGTAATTACCCCCAAAACTATCCACTTCACTACACCAGCAAAATCACTTTGGCTTTTACCTTCATTAGACGCCATGAGTTGTGTCTCCTTTCCGGATTCCTGACTTGTTGTAAAGTTGGTTACAGCTTTTTTTCAGAGATTGAACAGAGAACTCAGAACCCAGGATATCAAACTGATAACCAGCGATCCGGCTACTGCCCACCAGAAACTGTCAATAGTAAACCCTCCGACAATCGAAGCGGACAACTGAAGCAGAAGGGCGTTGATGACCAGCAGGAAAAGGCCAAGCGTTACGATGATAAAGGGTATTGATAAAAACACCAGCACCGGTCTCAAAACAGCATTGACCAGACCGAGAACCAGCGCAACAAGAACTGCAGCCCCAAAACTTTTTATATGAATGCCGCTCAGTATATGCGCAGTCGCATAAACTGCCAAGGCATTGATCAACCATTGGATCAGAATGTTCATATCGGCATCTCCTTGATTATATTCACTCTTACCCTTCCTGTCCAATGTAAGAAAGTGAAATATAATAGACTAATTGAACATGGTACTCGCAAGTGTAACCAAAAACATATCAGTCCCATTAGTCCTATAAGTCGTATAGGTCCCATTATTAATTGAAGTATGGCTCTCAAGAAATCCGAACTTTATTCCTCTCTCTGGCAAAGCTGCGATGAACTTCGTGGTGGCATGGATGCCAGCCAATACAAAGACTATGTTCTCGTTCTGCTCTTTGTGAAGTATGTCAGCGACAAATACTCTGGCGTTCGTTATTCCCCTATTACCATTCCTGAAGGAGCAAGCTTCAGGGAGATGGTTGCCCTCAAAGGCAAAACTGACATTGGCGACCAGATCAACAAAAAAATCCTCGGACCGCTGGCAAGTGCCAACAAGCTCTCCGACATGCCGGACTTCAACGACGACACCAAGCTCGGAAGCGGTAAGGATAAGGTCGATACGCTGACCAACCTCATCGCTATTTTCGAAAATCCCGCACTTGATTTTTCGAAAAACCGTGCTGAAGGCGACGATATTCTCGGCGATGCCTACGAATATCTGATGCGTCACTTCGCCACTGAGAGCGGCAAAAGCAAAGGGCAGTTCTACACTCCTGCCGAGGTCAGCCGTATCATGGCAAAAATCATCGGCATTCACGACGCCCCGACTACGAACAATACCACCGTTTACGATCCAACCTGCGGATCGGGATCGCTCCTGCTTAAGGTAGGCTCTGAAGCAACGGCCAATGTTACCCTTTACGGTCAGGAAAAGGATGCCGCCACCTCCGGACTTGCCCGGATGAACATGATATTGCACAACAACCCGACCGCTGAAATCAAGCAGGGTAACACCCTTGCTAATCCGCTGTTTATGACGGAAGAGGGCGATCTCAAAACCTTTGATTATGTGGTAGCCAATCCGCCATTCAGCGACAAGAGCTGGAGCAAAGGGATTGATCCGCTCGACGATCCTCATGGCCGCTTTAAGCATTTCGGTGTTCCACCTGCAAAGCAGGGCGATTATGCCTACCTGCTCCATATTGTGCGTTCACTCAAAAGCAGCGGAAAGGGCGCCATTATTCTGCCTCACGGTGTGTTATTCAGGGGCAATGCCGAAGCCGACATCCGCAGCAAACTCATCAGGAAGGGGTATATCCATGGGATCATCGGACTTCCGGCAAACCTCTTCTACGGTACCGGTATCCCCGCCTGTATTATCGTGATCGATAAAAAAGAGTCTCATACCCGTAAAGGCATCTTCATGATCGATGCCAGCACTGGCTACATGAAAGATGGCCCCAAGAACCGCCTGCGCGACATGGACCTTCATAAGATCGTCGATGTTTTCACCCGGCAGCTTGAAATCCCGAAATACTCCCGGATGGTCGGCATTGCCGAAATTGAGAAAAACGACTTCAATCTCAACCTCCCGCGATATATCGACAATCAGGAACCTGAAGATATTCAGGATATCGAAGGCCACCTTCGCGGCGGAATACCTGCTGCCGATATTGATGCACTGCAACCCTACTGGGATGTCTGCCCGGAGCTCCGCCAAACCCTCTTCAAAGCCAACCGTCCCGGATACCTTGATCTTGCCATCCCGAAAGAGACAATCAAGAGTACCATATACAACCATCCCGAGTTCGTGACCTTTATCGAAAGTATGAACGCCCTTTTTGCTGATTGGCAAGAGAGCACCGCCGTCCGGCTCAAAAGCCTGCAATCCGGTTTTCATCCGAAAGCCTTGATTCAGGATCTCGCCGAAGAGCTGCTTACACACTACACCGGCAAGCCCCTGATCGACAACTATCACGTCTACCAGCACCTGCTCGACTACTGGACTGACACAATGCAGGATGACTGCTACCTCATTACATCCGATGGCTGGAAGGCCGAAAACTACCGCGTTCTGGTAAAGAACAGCAAAGGCAAGGAGGTCGACAAAGGCTGGGCCTGTGACCTCGTACCCAAAACCCTCATTGTTGCCCGTTACTTCGCCGAATATCAGAACGCCATCACTGATCTTGAGTCCGAGCAGGAAAGTATCACGGCCAAACTTGCCGAACAGGAGGAAGAGCATGGTGGGGAAGAGGGAGCTTTTTCCGCATTGGACAAAGTGAACAAGGCAAACGTTACGGCCCGCCTGAAAGAGATCAAATCCGATAAGGACGCCAAAGAAGAGACCGATATCCTCAAAGAGTGGCTGAAACTTTCAGGTGAGGAAGCTGAGATAAAGAAATTGCTCAAAGATGCCGAGGCAAGCCTTGACGCTCTCGCTTATGCGAAATATCCCTCACTGACCGAAGAAGAGGTCAAAACCCTGGTTGTCGATGACAAATGGCTTGCCACAATCGCCTCAGCCATTCACGGCGAAATGGATCGTATCAGCCAGACCCTCACCCGCCGAGTAAAAGAACTCGCCGAGCGCTACGAAACACCTTTGCCTGAAGTGACCCGCAAAGTTGCAGAGCTGGAAGCGAAGGTCAATGCGCATCTTGAAAAGATGGGGTTCTCATGGAACTGAAACCTGGATATAAACAGACTGAGGTAGGTGTGATTCCCGAGGATTGGGAGGTTAAGAGTCTTGGTCAAATTATGGAATACATAAAAGGGTTTCCTTTTAAGGCTGATGATTATCAATCAAATGGTATAAGAGTATTAAGAGTAAGTGATACTACTTATGATGGAATAAGAGAAGGTGGCGGGATTTACATTGATGAAAAAAAAGCCAAAAGTTGTTTAAAATGGTCTTTGAAGGAAGGAGATTTAATCGTTTCCACAGTTGGTTCGAAACCTCCGATGTATAGCTCGATGGTCGGTAAAGTAACCTTTATACAAGCAAGAGATAGTGGTTCCCTTTTGAATCAAAACGCTGTGATCCTTCGTGGTAGGTCATCGTCGATAGCAATACAACGTGTTTTACACAATCATTTCAGGCAAGGTCGTTATTTAAAGTACATCGAAAAGATTTTTAGGGGTAACGCCAATCAAGCAAGCATAACATTAAGAGAGCTTCTTGAGTACCGTATTCCTTTTACACCATTTGGAGCTGAACAAGAAGCCATTGCCGAAGCCTTGAGCGATGCGGATGCCCTCATTGAATCTCTTGAACAACTCATCGCCAAAAAACGCCAGATCAAACAAGGCGCCATGCAGGAACTGCTCACCGGCAAAAAGCGTCTACCGGGTTTCAGTGGGGAATGGGAGGTTGTAAAAGCAGAAGACATTGGGTGTTTTCGAGGCGGTAGTGGGTTCCCTTCTAAATTTCAAGGTGTAACTGATGCTGAGTTTCCATTTTTTAAAGTCTCAGACATGAATAATATTGATAATAAGATATTTATGGAAACTGCCAATAACTACATCAGTGAAACTCAAAGGAAACATCTTGGAGCTACCGCGTTCCCAATAAACAGCATTGTTATTGCTAAAGTGGGAGCGGCGATATTTTTGGAAAGAAAGAGAATTCTTGACAAGCCCAGTTGCTTGGATAATAATATGGCTGCGTTTACTTTTGATTTAGCTCGTGCTAATTGCCGTTTTATTCATTACTTATTTCTGAATATGAGATTTGGGGATTTTGTCAGTACTACGGCACTTCCTTCACTAAGCGGTAATGTCCTTTCAGCAATTGAGTTAGTTCTTCCATCTTGTGATGAACAAACCGCCATTACCGAAATTCTATCTGATATGGATTCTGAAATTGATGCGATGGAAGTGAAGCTCGTAAAAGTCCTCCGGATCAAAAAGGGTATGATGTACAGTCTTTTAACGGGCAAGATAAGATTTATATGAATGCAGTGGTTTTATTAAGTTTATACTTCAAGAAAGCCATAATTACGCATATTATCATTGCGATAAATGAAACGCATACCTGGTAATCTAAAAATTAAAGCCTATCACGCCATCACATCTGAAAAGGTTAGACAGATAGGAAATTCATACAAAACTTGCCTGATTGGAGGGAATAGTTGCGCTAAGGCAATTAGTTCTCATAGTGTGCCAGTTTCTGCCTTGAAAACCATCGCTCATGTTGGGCATGTGTACACATTTCAAAGCCCGACATATGATGAGCTGAACAATATTTACGCTACATGTAAATATCACCCGAAGTTGTTGGGGATAAAAAAAGCATCTACTTACTATGGGTTTTGTAATATTCATGATGACTCGATTTTTTCTGAGATTGAGAAATTTGATATTCACCCTACAAATAAACAAGTTTTTTTGTTTCATTTTAGAGCTTACTCAAGGACATTGTATCAGAACATAAACGGCGATATAGCACTTCGAGAAATCTACAATACCAAGATTCCCTTTGGCCAAGAATCAATAGATGCCCGTTTGAAAATCGCCTCTTATTTTAAACCTCAAGAAGCAGCCTTCTTAGATCTTTCTAACAATTATGAAAGAATGAAATTATGTTTGGAAGCAAAAAAAAATCCAATGTTGAGTTCTATTTTTATTAGAATCAACTGCATTCCAGATGTTATGTGCAGTGCCATCTTATCCCCAGTTTATGATTTTGAAGGAAATTTCTTATTGCCTCTATTAATTGAAAATGAATTGGATTTCTGTCAGACGATGTCTATAACGATATCGAAAGATTCTACGGGCGGATTTATTCTTTTATCTTGGAATGACGATGATATATTAACTGGTTCATTTATTAAAACATTTATTAAAAGTGGTTTCGATTTCAATAGATTGATAGCTATTATATTTGGTAATACAGAGAACTTTTTCTTTGACGAAAGATGGTGGCATAGCCTAGATGATGAACGAAGGAATCTGCTTATGTACTTTGCATCCGTAACATTCTTAAGTATTGCAGATCTTTCACAAGATCATTGGCAATTAATGTATCGAACTCTTGTTAATAATCAAAAAAAATATGTCAATTGGCAAATTTTATCAATTGATCAAATAAAAGGGTGATATGCCATATCCAATAGAGCGTAAGCTGGTAATTGCAGTGTCTTCAAGTGCTCTTTTTGATTTATCGGAATCTCATGCGGTGTTTCTTGAAAAGGGACCAAAAGTCTACAAGGAATTTCAAACAGAGAACTTGGATAAAACACTATGCAAGGGTGTTGCCTTTCCTTTTATTAGAAGGTTTTTGAACATCAACACACGTTTTAAAAATCAAACCCCAGTAGAAGTTGTTTTACTTTCCAGGAACTCAGCAGCAACAGGAAAGAGAGTGTTGAGGTCAATAGCTAACTACGGATTGGATATTACAAGAGCTGCATTTATGGAGGGAAAATCTCCATACGAATATATTCCAGCCTTTAATGCATCTCTTTTTTTGTCTGCTAATGAAGAAGATACAAAAAAAGCTATCAACACCGGTTATCCCGCAGGAACCGTATTACCAAGTACTGTAGTGGATGATGATGGAGAAGAATTAGTAATAGCATTTGACTTTGATGGTGTAATAGCCGACGACGAATCAGAAGCGATATATAAAAGTACTGATTTGCGAGTTTATCATTCTTATGAAGTCGAGCATTCTCATATTCCACATAAACCTGGACCCTTAGCGGATTTCTTCAAAAAACTGGCGTATATGCAGAAACTCGAAGATAAAGAGGAGCAAAAAAATCGAAATTATCAACGCATAATTAGAACAGCTTTAGTTACAGCAAGAAATGCTCCGGCTCATGAAAGAGTGATTACTACACTTGAACATTGGGGAGTCAGTGCGAATGAAACGTTTTTCCTTGGAGGAATGAAAAAAGATCGCATCCTTTCAGTATTAAAGCCGCACATGTATTTCGATGATCAAAGAACTCACTTGGAATCTGATGCGGGAAATATTCCTATGGTACATGTTCCGTTCGGTATTGCTAACAAAAACATTGAGTCAGCGCATTCAGCAAAAAAGCATCGCGCATGATCCATAATTAGTATAAGGATGTGAAATAGGTCAGAGTGTTCCCGGTATGGGGCCACAAATTTTTGGAAAATCTGTTTGGGTCGCAAGTACGATAATCAATGACGAAAGAAAACCAGCACATCGAGTGGAAGGAGTCCTGGAGGGACGAGTACCTGAAATGGATTTGCGGCTTTGCAAATGCCGAAGGCGGTGTGCTGGTTATTGGGCGAAACGATAAGGGAGCTGTTGTTGGCGTTAAAGATGCCCGGAAGCTGATGGAGGATATTCCGAACAAGGTGCGCGATATTCTTGGCATTATGGTCGATGTGAATCAGACTGAGGAGGCAGGTAAAGAGATTCTGGAGATTATTGTTGAGGCTTATCCCTATCCCGTGAGTTATAAAGGCGAATATTTCTATCGCAGCGGTAGCACGAAGCAGGAGCTCAAGGGGGCTGCACTTGACCGGTTTCTTCTGCGCAAGCAAGGTCTTCATTGGGATGGAGTACCCTTACCCCACATTGCTGTTGGCGATCTTGATTCCGATGCATTCGCCTATTTTCGCAAACAGGCACTGAAGAGCCAGCGTCTTACACCGGAAATTCTTGATGAACCGGATGACCTGCTGCTTGATAAATTGCATCTGGTGGAAGGTAAATATCTCAAGCGGGCTGTGGCCTTGCTTTTTCATCCCGATCCGGAACGTTTCTTCACAGGGGCGTATATCAAAATCGGATTTTTTGAAAATAATGTCGATTTGCGCTATCAGGACGAAGTGCATGGTGATCTTTTTACGCAGGTCAACCAGACCATAGTGGTGCTGAAGGCAAAATATCTGAAAGCGTGGATTTCCTACGAAGGTTTGCAGCGCATCGAGAGCTATCCGATGCCGGAAACTGCCTTGCGCGAAGCTATTTTGAATGCGGTTGTGCATAAAGACTATGCAAGTGGTGTCCCTATCCAGATTAGCGTCTATCCTGACAAACTGATGATATGGAATTCGGGACAACTGCCTCCTGATTGGACATTGGAACGCCTGCTCGGCAAGCACTCTTCTAAGCCGTTTAACCCTGATGTCGCCAATGCCTTTTTTCGTGCAGGGATGATCGAGGCCTGGGGTCGCGGTATCGAGCGAATTATGCAGGAGTGTGCAGCGGCAGGAGTTCCTGAGCCAGAGCTGCTCTATGAACTGACTGGGTTATGGACGGTGTTTCATTTCCCCCCTGAACATAGTATTGGGGAAACAACCGCTAAAACTGCATTGAAAACTGCATTGAAAACTGCATTGAAAACGCCGGAGCAGATTCTTGACGTGCTTGCAGAAAAACCTTATCTGACACTTGCAGAAGTGGCTCAATCAATCGATAAATCTTTGAGCACAGTGGCACATGTGAGCGCCAAATTAGTGAAAGAGGGCCGCCTGCGCTATGTTGGGCCTACTAAGGGCGGTCATTGGGAGGTCTTGCAATGACCGCTTTCAGCTACTTTGAAAGCAGTTCCAGTCCTTTTAAATCGGAAGATTCCGTAACTTGCTCGCAGGCAAATGTGAAATCGTCAGGAGTTTAAGCAACTGCCAGGATTGGAGTAATTTGAATATGGAAAAGATCCCGAAGATTAAAGCAGTACAGGCCGTTGGAGAGATGCGGTTACTCGTAATGTTCGATAATGGAGTTGAGAGAATTTATGATTGTGGCTCTCTTTTTTCGAGACCACAGTTTCAATTACTTGCAAATCCAGCTTTTTTCAATGCCGTTCGTGTCGATCCTGGAGGTTACGGTATTTCATGGAGCGATGAAATTGACCTTAGTGAATATGAATTGTGGACTCATGGAAAAGTTATTGGTGTTGACATAGGAGTAAAGTTTGATGGATAAATATCAAAAAAATATAGTTGGCCCTGTTTCGAAAGCTGATAGGAAAGGGCTTGTCGAAAAACCTTTTCAGGATTTTGACCCTCCCGCAAGTAGTAACGTAGATGCTGCGTGGGCAGAAGAAGTTGAATCCCGAATGGACGCCTATGACCGTGGTGAAATCAAGGCCTCACCAGTCGAGGATGTTCTTGAAAGACTAGCTAAATAATCTGAGCCTCCCTATTTTCAATTCCTTGTCATTACAGGAGGTAAGCGCTTGACCATCATCGGCCACTCTGAACGCGAAACGCAGAATCGGGTTATTGCCCTGTTCCGGGACGAGCTTGGCTATCGCTATCTCGGCGATTGGAGTGATCGGATGGGCAACAGCAATATTGAAGAAAGCCTGCTTACAGCCTACCTTTCGCGACAAGGTTACACTCCCGTACAAATTTCCAAGGCTATCCATGAGCTTCGCACTAAGGCCAACAACCCGAATCGAAGCCTTTACGACAACAACAGGAAAATCTACAGCCTGCTTCATTACGGGGTTCCAGTAAAAGCGGCAGTGGGGGAGAATACGGAAACCGTCAAGCTAATCAACAGGGAGCATCCAGAGCTTAATGACTTCGCTATCGCCGAGGAGGTCACGGTTTGCGGTATGCACGATAAGCGGCCTGATATCGTTCTGTATGTCAACGGGATTGCAGTCGGTGTGCTGGAGTTGAAGAACAGCAGGATATCGCTTGGCGACGGTATACGGCAAAGTCTGGTCAACCAGCGATCTGAGTTTATTTCCCCTTTCTTTTCAACCGTGCAGTTCATTTTTGCCGGAAACGATTCTGAAGGGCTGAAGTATGGCACTATCGGCACTGAAGAGAAATATTTTCTGCAATGGAAGGAGGATGAAGAGGATAACTCCCGTTTCAAGCTCGACAAATATCTGCTCAAGATCTGTGAAAAATCCCGCCTTCTCGAACTGCTGCATGATTTTGTAGTCTTCGATGGCGGCAGGAAAAAACTTCCACGGGTTCACCAGTATTTTGGCGTCAAGGCGGCTCAGCGTTATGCTGAAGCTTTCAAGGGAGGTATAATCTGGCACACGCAGGGGAGCGGCAAGAGCATAGTGATGGTTCTTCTGGCCAAATGGATTCTGGAGAACAAGCCTGCAGCCCGGGTGGTTATTGTTACCGATCGCGATGAATTGGATAAGCAGATCGCAGGCGTTTTTACCGATGCCGGAGAATCAATAAAACGAACTACCAGCGGCAGTGATTTGATGCAGCAACTTGGGCAGCCTTCACCACGCCTGCTTTGTTCGCTGGTTCACAAGTTCGGCAGAAGAGGGGTTGATGATTTTGAAGAGTTCATAAGGGAACTTGAGTTGCAGCCCTGCCATACGGTGGGTGATCTTTTCGTCTTTGTCGATGAGTGCCATAGAACGCAGAGCGGCAAGCTGCACCGAACCATGAAGGCCCTCATGCCCAATGCAGTGTTTATAGGCTTTACTGGAACACCTTTGTTGAAAAAAGATGCGGCAACCACTCTTGAGGTTTTTGGAAGCTACATCCATACCTACAAGTTTAACGAGGCCGTTGAAGACAGGGTGGTGCTTGATCTGGTCTATGAAGCTCGTGATATCGACCAGCAGCTCGGCTCGAAGGAGAAAATCGATGCATGGTTCGACGCCAAAACGAGAGGGTTGAATGAGTGGCAGAAGGCTGCGCTTCGCGAGCAGTGGGGGACAATGCAGCATGTACTGAGTTCCCGATCAAGGATGAATCGGGTGGTGAACGATATTGTTTTTGATTTCAGTGTCAAACCGCGTCTCAGCAATCATCGAGGTAACGCCATTCTTGTGGCATCGAGCATCTACGAGGCCTGCAAGTATTTCGAACTCTTTCAGAAGTCAGTCTTTAAAAACAAGTGCGCGGTAATAACTTCCTACAATCCGCAAACGAGAGACATCACCACAGAGGATACCGGTGCCAACACAGAGACGGATAAAGAGTTTATCTACAACATCTATTCGGCCCTGCTGCTGTTTGTCACTGCGATAGCGGGCAAGACAAAAACAGAGAGCTACGAGGACAATGCCAAAAAGCTGTTTAAAGAGCAGCCGGCAAATATGAAGCTGCTGATTGTGGTCGATAAACTGCTCACAGGCTTTGATGCTCCGAGCTGCAGCTATCTTTATATCGATAAAAGCATGCAGGATCATGCTCTCTTTCAGGCCATCTGTCGCACCAACCGGCTTGACGGTGATGACAAGGAGTTCGGTTATATCGTCGATTACAAAGATCTTTTCAACAAGGTCAATGACGCTCTTAAGGTCTATACAGTCTATAAGTCGGAGCTGGATAACAGCAATACAAGCGGAGGTGATTCCGAAATTCTGATGAAAGACCGGCTTGCAAAAGGGCGTGAACGGCTGGAAAATGCCCTGGAAGCTCTTGCACTGCTATGCGAACCGGTTGCCGCGCCAAGAGGCGAACTTGAGCATATTCATTATTTTTGCGGTAACAGTGAAATGCCTGAAGAGCTTGCAGAGCGAGAGCCTCTCAGAGCTACTCTTTACAAGGGAACAGCTATGCTTGTAAGGGCTTATGCAGGTATTGCAGACGAGCTTGATTCAGCAGGGTACACTTCGGCTGATATCCAGCGTATAAGGAAAGATATTGACAGCCATCTCAAGCTGCGCGAAATCATCCGTAAGGCAAGTGGTGAAAGCATCGATCTGAAAGCCTATGAGGCCGATATGCGCCATCTGATCGACACCTATATTGAAGCTGATGAGCCGAGGAAGATCTCTCCGTTCGATGATATGCCGCTTCTGGAGTTGATTGTGAAATCCGGTATTGCCGATGCAATCAAAAGTCTGCCCGATGGTATCAAAAGCAGTAACGATGCTATCGCTGAAACCATCGAAAACAATGTCCGAAGCAAAATCATCAAAGATCATCTGAACGATCCGGAATTTTATGACCGGATGTCCACCTTGCTTGATGAGCTCATTGCCTCCCGCCATCAGCAAGCCATCAATTACGAAGCGTATCTCAAAAAAATTGCTGAACTGGCAAAGCAGGTTGAATCAGGCTATGCCGAAGAGAATCCGGCGCAACTCAATACTCCAGGGCGCAGGGCGTTGTACAATAATTTGAAGCTTGACAGAGTCGGGAATGTTGACCTTGAGCTATCGAACGACCCGTCCAGTTATGAAGGGGTTCAGGATAAAAAATTACTGTTAGCCTTGAAGATCGATGAAGCTGTCCTGCGTGTTCGGCCTGATGCATGGCGTGGAGTGAAAGCACGAGAACAGGTTATCAAAAGAGCGTTATACGAGGTGCTGCAGGATGAAGATGCAGTTGAACGCCTGTTTCTTGTCATCGAGCGTCAAAGAGAGTACTGATGGCCACCAGGTTTGCTATTGGTGAAATTCCTGTGGATGTTGTGCTGAAGGATATCAAGAACATCCATCTCAGTGTTTACCCCCCAGCAGGCAGGGTGCGTATTTCTGCGCCCTCCGGCATGAATATCGATACCATTCGTGTCTATGCTATTTCAAGACTCGGCTGGATTAAAAAGCAGCAGCAGAAGCTTCGTGCTCAGGAGCGCGAAACACCAAGAGAGTATCTGAACAGAGAGAGCCATTACGTTTGGGGGAAGCGCTACCTGCTCAAAATCATTGAAAGGGAAGCTCCTTCCGTTGTTTCATTGCATCACAGTTCCATACTTCTTCAGCTCAGAACTGATTCAACCCGGGAGAAAAAACAGCTAGTTCTCGATGAGTGGTACCGGAAGCAGTTGAAGCTTGCAATTCCTGATCTTATTGCCTTGTGGGAGAAAAGGATCGGCGTGATTGTCAACGAGTTCGGTATCAAAAAAATGAAAACGAAATGGGGTACCTGTAACCCCGAAGCCCGGCGGATATGGGTAAATCTGGAACTTGCCAAAAAGCCGAAAGAGTGCCTCGAATATATCGTTGTCCATGAAATGGTTCACATCCTTGAGCGCCATCACAATGATCGTTTTGTTGCACTGATGGATACCTTCATTCCGCAATGGCGTTCTCGCCGTGATGACCTGAACCGGTTACCGGTTAAGCATGAGGATTGGGTGTATTAGGATGGACTATACGCAATGGGAAAAGTCAGAGAAAGTCAATTTTTTTAGAGATGAAGAAATGCTTATGAAAAACATTAAATCTTTGCTCCGGATATTCTCTGTTCTTGCATTATGTTCTTTGTTGAGCTTCAATACTCTTGCCGAGGACAACAGATCAGCAGAACCAAAGCATGAGCCGATTACGCAGCAATTGGTGACAATGGTTGAGCATAATGCTCAATTGAAAAGCATGCTTCTTCATTCGATTGAAAGAGCAAATAACATCAATCCGGATAGAGTCACCAATCCAGCGAAGACTTTAGAAGAGTATTATTCCTTTGTGGACTGGGCGGCAAAAGCAATGCCTTGGTCAGTTTTACCAAATCCACCGTATTCCACTCTTTATGATCAAATTGATCAGAGTCTCGATTACTTTTACTTCGTTAATGATCAGCCGCTTCAGGAGTTAAAAGGTAAAGGGTATTACAATAACTCATTGCAATATCATGAGCCGTATCGTACATGGTTGATCAATTTCACAAAAGACTGGGGTGCCTATTTAAGCAAAGAGGAGTCGTGGAAGGATGAGTATTACAAAAAAGCTTTGGAGGATAAAAGTTTCGGACTGGATAAAGGGTGGTATGAAGATCATGCAAAGTGGAAGACCTTCAATGATTTTTTTGCCAGGTACCTGAAATCGCCTGATCAACGCCCGATTGCATCTCCTGATGATCCGTCAATCGTAGCGTCTCCTGCTGACTCAAAGCCTCAGGGTATATGGAAAATAGATAAGAACTCCAATATTCTGCATAAGGGAGGGGTTACAATAAAATCCAATGTTTTTAAGTCGGTACAGGTACTTATTGGTGAAGGGAGTGCATACAGAAATTCATTTGCGAGTGGAACATTAACTCATACCTTTCTCGATGTAAACGATTATCACCGGTATCATTTTCCGATTGGCGGGATAATAAAAGAGGTTCGCATTATTAAGAGCGACGATGCGGTTGGCGGCGTTATATCATGGGACGCAAAGACAAAAAAATATCTTCTTGACTCAAACAATCCCGGCTGGCAGAATATTGAGACACGTGGCTGCGTCATTATAGATACAAAAAAGTATGGCATGGTAGCATTGCTGCCTATCGGGATGTCGCAGATATGCTCGGTTAATTTTGAACATACGGTCAAGGTGGGTAGTACGGTCAGGAAGGGAGATATGCTTGGGTATTTCCTGTTTGGAGGTTCCGATTTCGTAATGCTCTTTCAACGCAAGGTTGATTTTAAGTTAACGGCTCCTGAAGAAAGCAATGGTAGTTATAACCATATTTTGATGGGCGAAAAGTATGGTGAAATTGCAATCAAAAAATAAATAGAATAGTCCGCCATTACTAAAGAACTTCGAATGTTGGTCAGATATTCAGTTCTTCAAGTGCCTCCTGCAGGGTTTTACAGCCGGCGATGGTTATCGGGAGCTTGCGGAGTGTTGGCTTTAGTTCGCGGGTGTTGGCTTCGGGCAGGACAATGCGTTTGAAGCCGAGATGGGCAGCTTCCCTGATACGCCGTTCGCTGTCGCTGATGGCTCTGAGTTCACCCGCCAAGCCAATTTCACCACAGCAAACTGTTCCAGGGTCAACCGGACGGTTCATGAGTCCAGAGGCAATGGCGGCTGCAATGGCGAGGTCGGCAGCGGGTTCGGCAAGTTTAAGGCCTCCTGCTATTTTCACAAAAACATCCTGCCCCCACGTTTCGATCTTAAGCCTGTTTTCAAGTACGGCGAGAATGATCGATATGCGTTTCAAATCGAACCCGGTGCTGATGCGTTGGGGCATGGAGTAGTTGGTTTTCGATACAAGCGCCTGAACTTCCACTAAAAGAGCTCTTGTACCTTCAATAGCCGCAAGGATCGAATTGCCGGGGACGTCGGTCCGGCGCCCTGAGATAAAAAATTCAGAAGGGTTGCTTACCTCTTCAAGGCCGGTTTCATCCATACGGAAGACGCCGATTTCATTGGTGGAACCGAAGCGGTTTTTAACCGACCGGACAATACGATAGCGCTGGTAACCCTCACCTTCAAATTGCAGGACGGTATCGACCATGTGTTCAAGGGCTTTTGGGCCGGCAAGAGCTCCCTCTTTGGTGATATGGCCGATAATCATCAGGATGACGTTCTGCTGCTTGGCGGCGCGGATCAATGTAGCTGCACACTCCCTGATCTGGGTAATAGTGCCTGCGGAACTCTGGTATTCGTCTGAGTGGATGGTTTGAATGGAATCGATAATAACCAGGGCAGGCTTTTCACGTTCAATGACTGCAAGAATCCGTTCAAGGTTGACTTCAGGAATCAGCCAGAGGTTGTCGGCCTTTATGGAGAGCCTTCGTGCACGCTCGCGGATCTGGTTGGGCGACTCTTCACCGGAGATATAGAGCACTTTTGCGGGTGCAAGGCGAGGGGCAAGCTGCAGCATCAGGGTTGACTTGCCTATGCCGGGCTCTCCGCCTACCAGCACCGCGGAGGCCTGCATGAGCCCTCCTCCAAGCACCCGGTCGAGCTCTCCGATGCCGGTCATGATGCGCTGGAACTCTGAAGGAACACAGTCATGCAGGTTCTGAACAATGGCGGCTCCTTCGGGAGTGCCCTGCTGGCGGTTTTTCTGTTCAGGTTCAACACGGGTTTCCTGCAGTGTCCCCCAACTCTGGCACTCAAAACATTTACCCTGATATTTCAGTGAAACGGCGCCGCAGTTTGAACAGATGTACCTGGTCGTAGTTTTAGCCATTATGCATCAAAGACCGTTGAAGCGCTTGAATGATTGCAGCGTGTTTTTCATGAGCATTGCAATGGTCATTGGGCCGACTCCTCCGGGTACCGGGGTCATGGCAGAAGCAAGCGCAGAGACGCAATCGAAATCCACGTCGCCGACCATACGGTAGCCGCTTTTTGCTGCAGGATCTTCAATGCGGTTATTACCGACATCAATCACTACAACGCCTGGTTTGACCATATCGGCGGTTATAAATCGGGCATGGCCAACAGCTACGATGAGAATATCTGCCTGTTTGGTGTAGAATGAAATATTTTCTGTGGCTGAATGGCAGATGGTGACCGTGCAGTTTGCAGCATCGAGCTTCTGCAGCATCAGGTTTGCCATTGGTTTGCCGACAATATTGCTGCGACCAACGACAACGCAGTGTTTCCCTTTGGTTTCAATCTTGTACCGATCCAGCAATTCCAGGATTCCAGAAGGTGTACAGCTTACAAAACATTTGTCGAGATGTCCCATGACAAGGCATCCGAGGTTTTCGGGGTGAAACCCGTCAACATCTTTTGAAGGGTCGATGGCGAGCGTGACGGTAAACTCATCAATGTGTTCTGGAAGAGGCTCCTGGACAAGAATGCCGTGGACGGCCGGGTCATTGTTCAGTTCGTGAATGGTATCAAGCAGGAGCTCCTGGGTTGTTTCGGCAGGCATTTCAATCAGGGTGGAATTCATCCCGATCTCTTTGCATGTTTTAGCTTTATTGCGTACATAGCCCTGCGAGGCTGGATCCTGACCGACAATGATGATTGTCAGTCCTGGAACTTTGCCTGTGCTGGCTTTGCAGCTCTCAATAGTGGCTTTCAGTTCGTTTTTCAGGTACAGAGAGACCTTTTTCCCGTCGATAATGAGCATGGAGAATTTGCCTGGTTGTTTCTATTGCTTGTTTTTGCAAGCTTTTTGCTGCCTTAATATAAGGAGCACATCGCTATGAAAAATTTATCGAAGCGGTAAATCTGAAAAAAATACGTTCTTACAGATTCCCATCGATGATCGTTTTTGCAAAGGAACATTTCATGACGCTTTTATTCAAACAAAGATAGCCCTTTATGTCAATGGTTTCTATAGGTGATGTTCTTGTTGACAAGGATGTCTTTCAGGCTTTTTTTTCGTGCGATCTTCATGAATGCAAAGGAACATGCTGTGTTGAGGGGGAGCTTGGTGCTCCGTTGTCGGAAAGTGAAGCTGAAACGCTTCAGCATCCTTCTGTTGAGCTCCTGAGGTTGCTTCCTGAAAAGAGTGTTAAATATCTTAACCGCCACGGTAGTGTTGAGGTCTATCAGGGACGGCAGTATACCAGAACCATTGATAATCGAGAGTGTGTTTTTACCTGTGTTCGCGACGGGATAACCGTTTGTGGCATTGAAATTGCATTCCACGATGGTCTTTTGAACTTTGATAAGCCATTATCGTGCCAATTATTTCCGATAAGGGTAAGAAAAAAGTTTGGTTTGGATTATCTTGTCTATGAACAACACTCTATGTGCCGTTCTGCCCGAAAAGCCGGAGAGGAACGACAGATAAAACTTATTGATTATGTTCAGCATGCTCTCTCTTTATTGTATGGCAATGATTGGGTAAAGAGTTTGAAGGCGTTTATTGATGTTTCTCCCATGAAGTAATGCCAGATATCAGGCTTCAACAAAAACAAAAGCTGCTTCTTTCTGCTCAGCAGATTTTAAGCAGTCAGCTCCTTCAGCTTCCGATGTTGAATCTGGAGCAGCGGATTTATGAAGAGTTACAGGAAAATCCTCTCCTGGAAGTTGTTGAAGAGCGAAAAGATACCGCTGGTGATGTTGCTGATGATAGTGACAGGGAAGAGAGTGACGATATGTTTGATTCGGTTGAGCGCTTCAGTAAAAGTTCTCTGAAGGATCGCCACGATTCCCCCTCTTCAGGAGTGCATACAGAAGGACGGCTGAGTTTTACTGGTGATAGCGGCTCAAAGGAAAGATTCTTTCAGGCGGTTCAGTATGACAGCTTTCATGAAATACTGCTCAAACAGCTGGCCCTGCAGGAAGGAATTGGCCGACGTGAGGTGATGATAGCCATTGAGATTCTCGGCAATCTTGATGGCGATGGATATTTTACCGAAGAGTACAGCGTTATTGTTGATGCGCTTCAGCTTGAAGGTGTTGATGTCACCAAAAAAGAGCTTGAGAGGGTTTTACGTAAAATCTGGTTTCTGGATCCACCCGGAGTTGCTGTAAAAGGGTTGCGTGAACGGCTTCTTGTACAGCTTGAGTTTAGTGCGGGCCGTTACGACCCGGCAACGTATGAAGTTGCGACCAGGATTCTCCGCGATCATTTTGATGATTTTCTGCACAGGCGCTATGAGTTGCTGCTTAAAAGGCTGCTGGAGCCCATGGACAGGGTCGAATCGGCTATTTCCATTATTACGGCTCTTGATCCTCATCCCGGAATTTTTCAAGACGAAGGCGGGCACTATATCAGCCCCGATTTTGTAGTGAGCTATGAAAACGGTGAGCTTACAGCAGTACTGAATGACAGAAGCGCTCTCTCTGTAAAGGTGAGTGATGTTTATCTGGATCGATTGAAAAACAGGAAAGGCGAAAAAGAGGAAAAGCAGTTTATCCGCAAGAACCTTCAGCGAGCTAAAGAGTTTACCAGTGCAATTGAAACACGGCGACAGACCCTTATAAAGGTAATTGAAGCCCTGATGAAGATGCAGTATGGATTTTTTGTGTATGGGCCTGAGCGATTGGTACCTCTTGGCATGAAAACCATTGCAGCTGAAACAGGTCTTGATATATCGACGATCAGCCGGGCTGTTAATGGTAAATATGTTCAGACCCGTTTCGGGGTTTTTGAATTAAAGTATTTTTTCAGCGGGGGCTTGTCGACAGAGGAGGGAGAGGATTTGTCGAGCAAGATAATCCGCCAGTATATTACTGAAATGGTTAAAGAGGAAGATTCAGCTCATCCACTGAGTGATGACCGTATGACTGAGATGTTGATGGAAAGGGGAGTGCATATTGCTCGAAGAACGGTTGCAAAATACCGTGAACAAATGCAAATTCCAGTTGCAAGATTAAGAAAAAAAATATTTTAATTGATGAAAAATAACCAGAAGCCACTGATCCGTTCAACTACGGTGATCGGTGTCATAAGGGATGGTAAGGCAGCACTTGGAAGTGATGGTCAGATGACCCTTGGCAACACTATTCTCAAGCAATCGACTCGTAAAATAAGAAGATTGTATCAGGGGCGTCTTGTTGCCGGGTTTGCCGGAGCAACAGCCGATGCGGTGACCCTTCTTGACCGGTTTGAAGAAAAACTTGAGGCGTTTAATGGGAAGCTGGATCGCGCTGCTGTTGAACTTGCCCGGGACTGGCGGACTGACAAGTATCTCAGAAAGCTTGAGGCAATGCTCGCTATTGTCAGCAAGGACAAGGCTCTTATTATTTCCGGAACCGGTGATGTGATCGAACCGGAGGATGGTATTGTAGCTATTGGCAGTGGCAGTATGTATGCTCTTGCCGCCGCACGTTCCCTTATGAAACATTCTGCTCTTTCGGCAAAGGATATTGTCCATGAGAGTTTGAAGATAGCGGCTGATATCTGTATTTATACCAACGATCATATTGTTATTGAAGAGGTCTAGGCAATACGTTTTAACTTCGGCCGGGTTGCCGGATGGAGATATTTTTTTGTAATTCACAACTTGCAGCATGGAAATTACTACAAAGGGTGCGGGTAATGTTTTTGTATCGCCCGAAGCCAATAGCGGAATAAACAGTTCAATTGCAGCCACTAATCTGACTCCTAACCAGATTGTTTCCCAGCTTGATAAATATATAATCGGCCAGAAAGATGCGAAAAAATCTGTTGCCATAGCTTTGCGCAACAGGCTTCGACGCCAGCACGTGAGTGATGAGTTGCGAGATGAAATCATGCCCAACAACATTATCATGATCGGCCCTACCGGCGTGGGAAAAACCGAAATTGCCCGCAGGCTTGCCAAGCTTGCAAAAGCACCGTTTGTAAAGGTTGAAGCTTCAAAATTTACTGAGGTGGGCTATGTTGGCCGTGATGTCGAGTCGATGATTCGTGATCTTGTTGATCAGTCTGTTGCGATGGTCAGAAGCGAAAAGTCGGAAGAGGTTCGCGAAAAAGCTGCACTTCTTGTAGAAGAGCGCCTGCTCGATATTCTGCTTCCGCCTCTCTCTTCCAGCAGCTCCCAGGATAATGAAATGCTGAACGAAGAGGATGCTTCCGCGCAACCGTCGACTGACGAACATGACAAGTCGCTTGAGGTTAATCGGCGAAGCCGCAAAAAAATGCTTGAACGTCTTCGCAATGGAAAGCTTGAGGAGCGTCAGATTGAAATGGATACAACCGGCGATAATCCCGGCGGGATGATGCAGGTTTTTGGCCCTCTCGGCCAGATGGAGGAGATCGGGGGAATTATGCAGGACCTTATGAGCGGCCTCCCTCGCAAGCGCAAAAAAAGAAGGGTTTCAATTGCTGAAGCCCGCAAGCTTCTTGAACAGGAAGAGGTGCAGAAGCTTATCGATATGGACAGTGTCGTTAAGGAGGCTATCAATAAGGTTGAGCAGTCCGGTATTGTTTTTATTGATGAGATCGATAAAATTGCAGCTCCTTCATCCGGTGCCGGCGGCAAGGGGCCGGATGTGAGCCGTGAAGGTGTTCAGCGTGATCTTCTGCCTATTGTAGAGGGTTCCAATGTCGCAACCAAACATGGCATGGTAAAGACTGACCATGTCTTGTTCATTGCTTCCGGAGCATTCCATGTGGCAAAGCCTTCGGACTTGATTCCTGAACTGCAGGGCCGGTTTCCGATCCGCGTTGAACTGAAAAGCCTGACTGAGGAGGATTTTTATCTGATTCTCACTCAGCCAGACAACGCCCTGATCAAGCAGTATTCTGCACTGCTTGCGACGGAAGGGGTTGACTTGACATTCAGCGATGGAGCTATCCGGGAGATTGCCAAAATTGCTGCAAGGGTTAATGAAAGTGTTGAAAATATCGGCGCAAGAAGGCTGCATACCATTATGACGAATCTCCTTGAGGAATTAATGTTTAATATTCCTGAGAATTTTTCTGAAAAACATGTTGAGATTGATGAAAACATGGTAAAGGAAAAACTGAACCATGTGGTGGCCGACAGAGATCTCAGCCAGTATATCCTGTAAAAATTATTTTTATCTATGGCGGATCAGGCGTTTTTGACCTGATCTGCCAAAACCATCATGATAAGCGCGATGTCAATACTTGTTCTCAACGGTCCGAACCTCTCTCGGCTCGGCAAACGCGAACCGGCAGTTTATGGCTATCAGACTCTCGATGATATCAATCGCGGTCTTGTAGAGAGTTTTCCTGCAGTGACTTTTGAATTTTTTCAGTCTGAAGATGAAGGCGCCTTGCTGGAAAAACTCTTTCATATTGAGGATAAGGGCGGTTACAAGGGTGTCTTGCTCAATGCCGGAGCATTTACTCACTACTCGATCGCGCTTCGTGATGCTATCAGCGGTGTCGCCATTCCGGTTGTTGAGGTCCATCTCTCCAACATTTTTGCCCGTGAGGAGTTTCGCCGCACATCAGTCATTTCTGAAGTGTGTGTTGGCGTCATCAGCGGGTTTGGAGCGAATAGCTATCATCTTGGTGTCAGGGCAATTCTCGGCCTCTCCAGCTGAACGTCAGCAGCAGAAGGTTTATCTATGGCGACGACAGGCAGGCTTTGTTTACTCTTTACATAGCTTTTTCAAGAGTGCGCGCATCTCTTCAATGCGTATTTTATCAGTTTCAAATAGGATTGGCTTCTCCACAGCGGTCTTCATTAAAGCTATCGCTTCCTCTTTGTTCCCTGTATCAATACAGATTAACGCCAGTTCATGGTAATTTCTGATGATTCTGGAATCGATGCTGATTGCTTTTCGAAATGCTTTTTCTGAAAGTGTATAGTCTCCTTTTGGTACCTCCCCGAGAAAAGCATTACCTATCATTCTTTTGAACCAACCTATTTTTGCGGCTTCGCGGTAATAAGAGCCGAGTATCGAGAGCGCTGTTTCATCGTTGGGGTTTAATCGAAGCGCTGTGTCGAGTTCGTGCTTTACCTCTTTTGCCCGTTTTAATTTTTCTTTTGTACCGGTTTTGTCAGCCATCAATCCGAGTGATGCGGCAAGCCAGGTATGTCCATTAGAATTAAGACTGTCAAGAGTGATGCAGGTGCGTGCATATTCAGCAGCTTTATGGTAGTGCTGTATCCGTGCATCTTTGTTTCCCGGAGGAACTGCTTCTCCAAGGCTTACCTGCAGTCGGGCCATTTTCCAGTTGAGATCCGCATTTCCGGGATTATTGCGAAGCTCCGAGGTGTATATGGAATCAGCTTTTGGATAGTTCATGTGCCATAAAGCCTCGTCCGCCACCTCGACTGGCGTTGCTTTTCGTATGGCTTTTGATGTTTTTGCTGGTTTTGCTGAAACTTCTGTTAAAGGTGTTGTGAACAAAAAAAGAAGAAAAGAACAAATCAAAAGATAGCTGTAGGCGTGGCGAATTTTATTGGTAGACATTTTCGTTATTTGAACCATATGGCCTCAGGGTATTTGTGGTGAAGTTGCTTGTCAAATCCAAACCATTGGCCGGACGGTAACAGCATCATCAACACGGAAAAAATCATAAACGGCGGAAGGGTAAGGTTGTAAAAGCCTCCCGCAGCAAAATTAAGCACCAGAAACAGTGCAAGAGCAGCATGGGCCCTGACAGCAACTCCAAAGAAAAGCGAGAGGCCGATAAAAAGTTCTACGACAGTAACAATCCATGCAATCGGGAATGCTAATGGAATTGCAAAGTGCTCCAGATAGATGGATTGGAATGAGCCAGCCGGCAGCTCTGCAAAACGTTTTGCGAAAAAGTCATGCATGAGGTCGCTCCATAACCACCCTTTTACCAGCTTGTGCCAGAAGCCATAGAGAAAAAACGCGGCAAAGAGATAACGTCCTGCAATAAAAAGAATAATCCCAGCCCTCTTCAGTGGATTCTGTTTCATCTTCCTGTTATTGTTGTTGAGGGCCTTTTGCAATCAATATCGTGTATTGTTACAACCGTATTACAGTGCTAAATGTTCTCTGATATATATGCCGGATGCAGTGTAACCAATTACGCTGCAAGGTATTATATGAAAGTTAGTTACATAACCCTTAGCACGCTGCAAAAGTCCCTTTGTTTTTTAAAAATTTACAAAAATAAATTAAGCCCAAAAAAACAATTATCTTTATAAATATAAGTTTTTCCATCAATAGAGTTTTATTGACCCACGAGATTAGGATAATGCCGAAACTCCTCCCTTCTCCCCTGTAACCCAGTCTTATACAGGTACTATCCATCCCATACCTCCCATTCCTCTCTGTACAATCAGAACTGAGAGCAAACATTGTAAATGATTACCACCCTCCACCAAGGGCATGGAAAAGCTGCACCTGATCCTCGAGAACTTTTGCATCGCTCTCGGCTCGATCCAGCGATATCTGCAATAGTGCTTTTCTGGCTTCGAGCTTCGTGATGATATTCGCTTTACCACCCTTGAACAGTTTTTCTGTGTCTTGCTCAACACGGTCTGTCTCTGCCTCTGCGTGACGCAGCTCTCTGTTTCGGTCAAGATCGTGTGCATAGACTGTAAGCGCCGTTTCGACTTCGCGCAAAGCATTCAGCACCGAGCCGTCGAAACGGGCATAAGCGGCTTCGGTTTCGGCTTCCGCTCCTTTGATCCGCGTCTTCGCGTGACTGCGATTGGGAAACTCCCACGAGATGAGTGGGCCAATGGAAAATTTGAACGTATCGTTTCTTAGGAAATTTTCAGCAAGCCCAACCGAACCTCCTGACACACCGAGTGATATATGAGGATAAAGTGAGGCCGTCGCGACACCGATACCGGCCGTGGCAGCCTTTAACTCTTCTTCTGCCTGCCGTATATCGGGACGACGTTGAATCATCGAGCCTCCATCTCCCGTAGGCAATGGACGATCGATGGATGGAATCGAATGGCGAGCCTCGATATTATGCGGTAATTCCGCCGGCGTTTTGCCTATAAATGCCGCCATGCGGTAAAGAGCCGCTTTCTGTCGTGCCCGCCATAAAGGAAGCGCAGCGTGTGTGTGTGCTTCTTGAACCTTGAGCCGTTTCATATCCGTGGAGGTTCCACGACCAGCCCGCACCAGAACCCCTTGCAAAGTAGTCAACTGGTGCTGTAAACTGTCGAGAGCTGTGATAATCTCTATTTCATGATTTGTCGAGCAAATTTCAAGATACGTGCGGGTTGTTTCAGCAATGATGTCGACTTTGACACGATCATATGCAGCCCTGCTTGCTGCTGTATTTGCACGTGATGCATGAATTGCACGTGTTACCTCGCCGAAAAGGTCGAGCTGGTAAGACAGAGAACCCTCAACGCCATAAAGGTATTCCGCAGGCAGCGGTGCACCTGGCAGGAGATACTCTTCAGCCGAAAGCCTGGTGTAGGAAGGAGCCGCCATAAGCTCTGTTTTGGGAAGCGTTTTTTCTTTAGTCATTTCAAGGGAGGCCTCGGCGCGCTTAACATTCGCCGCCGCCACCCGTAAATCAGTATTAGCCTGAAGCGCACGAGTAATAAGCTCGTCAAGCATGGGATCGCTATAAAGCCTCCACCACTGCCTGGGAAGTTCGGCGTTCCGGACTGCCGGGTTGTGCATTTCCTGAAACTCCTGCAGAGCTGAAGGCTTTCTGATTATAGCGTCGACGGGTACTGAGTAATCCCTGCCGACCGTTGTGCATCCCGCAAGCAATGCAACAAACGCAAGATAACGTGTCGCTTTTCTCTTCATCATCGAGTTCCGTTTTTCGTGTTCACGGAGGACTTTCGAATTTCGATCGATGCTGTCCGGCCGATGACAAGGAGGATATCTCCCGGTACTTCGTCAAGTGCGATACGAACAGGCACACGCTGTGCCAGACGGACCCAGCTGAAACTCGGATTGACGTTGGCAAGAAGATTGTTGCCCATCGTGCGATCGCGATCTTCGATACCGCTCGCAATTCCCTGTACATGACCCTTGATGTGGCGGCTTTCGCCCATCAGCTGGATGTCCACGTTGTCACCGGGGTGGATGCTGCGGAGTTTGGTTTCTTCGAAATAACCATCAACATGGAAAGAATCTAAATCGACCAGTGCAAATGCCGGATGTCCTGCAACAGCATAATAACCGGGTTTCATACTGAAATTGGTGACTTTGCCGTTGACCGACGCGCGTATGGTAGTTCGTTCAAGGTTGAGCTGCGCAATGTCAAGCCCTGCTCTGGCTTGCGCAACTAATGCAAAAAGCTCTTCTACTCTGCTTCGGCTCTGTTCCAGATTTTCTTCAGCCACCAGGCTGCCAAGAGAGCGGTTTCGGTTGGCCTCGCGCCGAGCCTGCGCGAGCATCGACTCCTTCGCATCAAGGTTGGCTTTAGCCTGTTCCTTGTCCAGACGATAACGTTGCAGATCTACCTGAAACAAGGGGTCACCGGCCTTAACGCTCTGGTTATCGGCTACACACACATCGGTGACCAACCCAGACACGTCGGGAGTCACTGGCACGATATCGGCCAGAACGCGGCCGTCCGGCGTATGTGGATAGACTTCGTAGTAGCGCCACAAGAGCAGGGTGATGGCAACTGCGCACAGGACGGCGAAGATTGTTACTGCTGAGTTTTTATTGAATCTGAACCTCATGGTATCCTTAAAAAATCATGTGAAAAATTGCCATGACTACGTCGGGAACCAACATGGCCATGAATAGTGCGTACAAAATGAAAAACAGGGCTGTGTCGAAAAGGCCGGGATGCCACACATGCCGATAAAAGTCGAAGTGGTTGAGCAGGTGGTTGGTTGGTCGAATCGCGATGAACGCGAACAAGAACCCTATCAGAAAGGGGTGGATATAGATGCCCCAGAGATTGATATCCTTGATCATGGCTTGTCCTTCATTGTTTGGTAACCCGGATCCATGGGAAACAGATTACAACGCAGCCCAGTAAGAGCGTTAAGAACTGATTCTCGAGCCTTGCCCTGCGGTGAACAGATGACGTTAGCTATTTTAGTGTCGATCTCTTGCAGAAGGATTTCGGAAGGCACGCAATAGCCTTTTTTGTCAAGGCCTTCGAAATGGCTGGCAATGAGTGACAGGATTATTTCAAATCCTGTTCCGAAAGCCTGTAAAAGCTCCGGGCCTGACTCCTGAAGATGAATAATGTTCAATCCAGTACGCAGGTCGCGCATCAGTTCGACGGATTTCAGGCGGTCGTCGGTTTGCATGATGACAACATAGGGCGTCAGCAATCCAATACGGTCAAGCATGGTATTTATCCACTGGGCCGCACTCAAGGGCTTCCTTCCTGAGGCCAGATCGGCAAGGTCTTGCCAGACAGCGCTCAGCAGGTGCTGAATATTCTGACGAGAGCTTACGTTGTAAAGAATACGGGTTGCGAAAACGACACTTGCGATTCCAATAAGTTGAGCAGCATTTCTGTTAACAAAAGAGGCGAAATCGGGATTGAAGTGTTGCGCCAGCGAGAAACTGCCACAAAACCCAACGATGAAAGCGCTCATTTTTCCCTGCCAGCCAGGCAGGGCCATCAGCGTACCTGCCAGCAGCAACAATGGAGAAAAGGCAAAAATCAGGATCGGGAAAGAGTGTATCATCGGCATGAGTACAAACAGATAGATGCCCCCGGCTATTGCCGCAAGGGTCGAATAGAAAAGAAACATTCTCTGACCCGTTACGGGGTTTGGTAAACTGGCGAACAGGCAGCAAACGACGCTCGACATCATGAGTGCCGAATCTCCTTCTGGCCAGCCGGTAAAGATCCAAATGAGGCATCCGAAAAAGATGACCCCTATGGTGGTAAGCGAAATTCTTAATGCCAACCGTTTGTCTTTGTGAAGTGGACGTGCTGAGCGTTCTTCCATTGCGGCTTTTGCCGCTTCGCTCATGGGCACCTTGTTCTCGGTGTCGAAATAATCAAAAAGCTCCAGGGCGACGGTAATGGTTTCTACGAATTCGCTCAACCGGACCACCAGATTGAGTCTCAGAAGTTCATACCATGACGGATCTGTCCCGACATACTGGAACTGTCGGCATTGCTTGAGGATCTCACCTTTTTCCTTCAACATCTGTTGTGGCGGAAGATCGATCCAGTTCCGGAACCGTTCAGTCAGATCTGAGATCTCTTTCGGTAATGCCTCATCTTTGCTCAGGCGCTTCAACCTGTCTGACAGGCTGGTAATTATTGGGAGTATAAGTATCAGCCGATCTTGCACTGCTGCTAAAGCTGCACTGATAAGGGCAGGCTCGTGCGTATCAAACGGCACATGGGTAGCCATCATGTGCAGTCCGGTGATATCCGCTGCCAAACTGTGCTGCTCGCGGTCAAGTGTTGCATGTTTTTCCTGTGTCAGCGTGTCGATGGTCCATGTTTTGAGATGACTGGCCGTCTCCCTGAGTTGTGAGGCTATCGTCCGCCGCATGCTGCGAGGGAAAAAAACTGTATGGAAAAAAGCCGAACAAAGCACGCCAATGGCGATTTCCTCTACACGAGATAAGGCTACGTCGAAAATGGAGATCGGCGAGTTAACTGACGGAAAGATGATGAATGTTGCCGTATAGCCTGCCAGAAGGAAAACATAGGAGCGCGGCCTGCGGTCAAGCAGAGAGAAGTAAAGGCAGCCCCCGACCCATACAGCTAGCGCAAGCGATAAAAAAATTGGAGCATTCGACAGGAGGGGTACAATCAGGACTGCCATCGTTGCACCAAGAAGCGTTCCCAGGATTCTGAAAACGGCTTTTGATCGTACAGCTCCGGTAAACGGCTGACTCACGATATAGGCTGTTGCCATTGCCCACTGTGGCTTGTCAAGGTCCAAAGAGAGTGACAGATACAGCGCAAGCATTGCAGCGCAAAAACTGTTGACCGAAAAGACTATGTCACGAACGCCTATACTCACTTTTCTAACTGTTTACTTATAGTTAGTATACTAATAATTAAACAGCAAACAAATAGACTTAAGAGAGCAGTGATTGTTTGCGCACTCGCAAAAAGATCAGGGTAAAGGGTAACAGGAAGAGGCAGGAAGAGTAAGAATGCGGCCTACAGTATCAGAGTTTTAGAATAATTACACCCTCTGCATTGGGCTTATTCTCCGAATCATTTTCTTGTGTCCCACCTTAGGTTCTGGGCATTCGATTCGAGGGTGAGGATGAATTTTCCAATGGACTCGATGTCCTGATCGCTGAAGTCATTGAGAAGCTTTTGTTCCAGGGGGATCATGATTTGCTGAATCCGGTCTACGGTCGAAAGACCTTCTGGTGTCAGGCTGATAAGCTTGGCTCGGCGATCTGAACTGTCTTCGACACGTCGAATCAGTCCTTTATCCACAAGGGTATCAAGGACGCGCACAAGGGTAGGATCTTCTATGCCAACCGAGGCGGCAAGTTCCTTCTGCCTAACCCGATCTCCAAGCAGATGGAGATGCAGGAGAGGACGCCATGTTGCCTCCGTCAAGCCGACAATATGAAACTCATGGTCGATCACCTGACGCCATTTCCTTGTCAGAATGGCGAGGCGAAACATGAGGTTACTTCGAGTTATATCATGATCGGATGCTTTCATATAACAAAGATATCATCCTATCTATTAGTATCCAAACGACTATGCCAATGAGGAACAAATGGCCAAAAGGTTTTTTCCATCGACTCTGGAGGCATACATTAGGTGCTCTGTTAGCATCAGCCGTTTGGCCGACTTCAGAGGATCAAGTGTATAGTGATCAGAATAATCAGGAAAAGCTGCGGTGCTGATTAATCAAAAAAAGAAGTTGAAAAAAGTATAGAACCAGAAATAATTGAAGAACCAGTTGGTTATAATAACGATAACCTTGTGTTGCACCTATAACATCCATACGGGAGAGAAAACATGAAATTCACCTATCAGAATCCAACACAAATCATCTTCGGTGCCGGGACGATATCGCAACTCGGCGAAGTAGTGAGTGCGAACGGGAAAAAGGCTCTGTTGGTCACTGGCGGCGGCAGCGTCAAACGCAGCGGGACATTCGAGCGTGCGGTCTCGAGTCTGAACGCCGCCGGAGTTTCGGTGGTGGAATGCTCCGGGATTGAGCCAAACCCCAGGCTCTCGACTGTGGTGAGAGGTGCTGAAATCGCACGCAGCGAAGGTTGCGACGTGGTCGTTGCACTGGGTGGCGGAAGCACGATGGATGCAGCCAAGGTTATAGCGGCAGCCGTTTTTTATGACGGTGACCCCTGGAACATGATGTTCCACGTTCAGGAAAACCGAAAGCTTCCTGAACGTGCGCTCCCCATCATTACCGTGCCGACCCTTGCGGCCACAGGTTCAGAAATGAACGCCGGTGCAGTCATTACCGATGATAAGACAACGGTCAAGTCGTTCGTTTCCGCCAAATGCATGTATCCGCGCGTAGCCATTGTCGATCCGGAACTGACGGTGAGTGTACCGAAGGATCAGACAGCGTTCGGCATCTGCGACCTTATCACCCATGTGACCGAATCCTATTTTAATGGTGTCGATGGCACGCCGCTTCAGGATCGCTTTGCCGAAGGGGTCATACTTACAGCAATGGAATGGGGGCCAAAGGCCGTGGCGGACGGTCGTGATCTCGAAGCGCGGGCGCAGGTGCAGTGGGCATCGGTTGTAGCCCTTAACGGGTGGGTGCAGGTCGGTACCCTGGCAGCATTCCCTGTACATATGATCGAGCACACATTATCGGCCCATCATGATATCCCGCATGGCGCGGGGCTGGCGGTGGTAAACCCTGCCTGGATGCGTTTCGCAGCCCGAAGCAATCCTGCACGGTTTGCGCAGTTCGCGGAGCGTATCTTCAATATCTCAGTGAGATATCCTTTAGATACAGAAGCTGTCGCAGAAGGAATCAACCGGTTCGAGGCATTTTTACGTTCGATCGGTTGCCCGACCCGACTGTCACAAGTGGGTATCGGAGATGCACTTCTCGAGCGTTATGCCCATGACACCGTGCTTGTTGCTCATGATGCTGAGGGCCATCTTCCAGGTCGTCCGTCCATGAGCGAGTCCGACATTGTCGAGGTGCTCCGTTCGGTACTGTAATGCCATCATGGAAGAAGAAGTGGACTATGAGCTTGAGTGACAAGGCGAAGAAAAACCATGAAGAATGCGGGTTAAATGGTCATCATCTGCAATGAGCAGCAAGAGGCTCGAAACTGTTCAGGCGGGCTCATTACTGTCTGGAGGGTTGAAGGGCAGGGCGAAAGTGAAAGTGCTGCCCTTGCCCTCAACTGAATCAAGCAAGATGGTGCCGCCAAGCATGGCTACGTATGCTTTGGTTATGCTCAAACCAAGTCCAGAGCCTTCAATTTTCCTTGTGAAGGGGTTATCGACCTGAATGAATTGTTCAAAAATTTTATCATGCATGGCCAGCGGTATACCGATTCCGGAATCTTTGACATAAAACTCAAGTGTACCATTGACCCTCGTATAACCAATTTCAATCCCACCTTTAACGGTGAATTTCAGGGCGTTGTTGATCAGATTGGTGAGTATCTGAGTGAGCTTGGTGTGGTCGGTCAGGATGATGCTTTCGCTATCAGCAAGCCCTGTAGTACACTTCAAATGCAACCCTTTTTTGCGGATTTCAGGTTTGAAAAAGGCGGCAATATCCTGCAATAGCTTGTTGACGTTGGTGTCCACCTGTTGTACCATGCTCTCTCCAGCTTCAATGCGCGCAATATCGATGAGTTCATTGATGAGCTTCAGAAGGCGCAGGCTGCTTTGATGAATGAGGTCTGTATACTCCGCCGATTCCTGCTGTGACAGTTCAGGGTCCATCAGCAGTTCGGTTAAGCCGAGAATACCGTTCATCGGGGTTCGCAGCTCATGGGTGATGGTGGCAAGAAAGGCTGATTTTAACCGATCTGCTTTTTCTGCGTTTTCTTTGGCGGCTAACAACTCTCCTTGCATCTGTTTCTGCAGGGTGACATCATGAATAATGGCATAGAAAAGGTCTTTGCCTTTAATATTGATCTTTGTGATGAAGGCTTCGATATCACGAAGAGAGCCGTCTGCCATGCGGTGCTGGAAAGCAAAGGGATGATTTGAGGGTAACCTGTGCTTCTGGATTTCTATAATCGCCTGTTCAGGAGGAGTTGTATTGATATCCCTCAAGTTCATGGTGCAGAGTTTTTCAATGGTCCATCCATAAAAATCGGCAGCCGCCTGGTTGGCATTGATGATGTCAGCGGTGGCAGCTTCAAGAACCAGTTTCACCGCTGAATGCTCTGCGAAGAGGGTTTTAAACCTTTTTTCGCTTTCCATCAATGCTATGTCTGCTGCCACTTTTTGTGCAGTGAAATCGGTGCCTATACCAATGATATACGGTACGCCGTTGATGAGTATTCTTTTGGCTGTGAGTTTATGCCAGCAAACTTCAGGCCCACCGTGGATAAGAATTCTAAATTCACGGGAATCTTCATTGCCGGTTTCCATGACATACTTGAATCGTTCTTCGGCTAGAGCCCTGTCATCGGGGTGAATGGTCTCTCTACCAAAGGTACTCGACATTTCGCTCTCTGGTTTACCGACTACCACATCTCTCTGATATGGATTCCACTCGACATATCGCCCTTCGGCATCGAGCATAAAGAATGCGCCTGGAATCTGCTCGATCAGGATACTGCTGACAACATGAAACTTTTGAGCGTCATTTTTTGACATCTTCAGCTCAGTAATATCCTGTCCAGTGATATAAAGCCGTGTAATTATGCCGTCGGAATCAGGGATTGAGTAAAGCGTATGGCGAATAAACAGCCCGTCATGTTTGTCTTCAAAAATGACCCGTTTTCCCGTCAGGAAAGCCTCCGCTACTTTTTCTCTGCAGCGTGCAGCTAATTCAGGAGATAAAAGATCAAAAACGTTATGATTGATAACATCATGAATTTGTTTGCCAAATGTTGCAGCAAAAGCCTTGTTGGCTTCAAGGATAATTCCATCTCGCTGGATAATAAATGAGGACTCGCAGTTATCAAATGCTGCGAGGAGCGTTTTGTAACGATGCTCAAAACTGCCGTTACTATCGGATGTAGTATCACTCTTGTTCTGCATGTATGAGGGCAAGAATATATGTATCAAAATCAGGGTTCTTCATCTCACCCGTGTCGTTCTATAATAATCTTAAAAGCCTTGGCGCATATCGTCTCTTTATGACCTGTTCCTGTGATATTTTTTGGTTCCCAAGGTGTGTGTCGGGGTATGGAGATCAACGAATCTTGTGTGTGAGATTAAGCCGGAAGTAATATAATAAACTATCCATCCTGCGTAAATATAAAGCGAAAAATTGTCGATTTCTTGTAATTACTGATCATGCTATTTTGGGGGGTCAATCAAAAGAAAGAGCTGACTGCGCATTTCTTTTGCTGATGTTTACGGAGTGATGGCGTTTTTGAATGGACCTGAACCTCTCAGGTAGTTTTGAAAAGTTACATGAGGTTCAGAGGGTCGACGTCGATGGTGAGCGCGATGCCTGAAGAGCGGAAACGGGCGGTGATGTCGTCACTCATTTGTTTGACAAAGAGTGGGGAGAGTTTGCCCTCATAAAGCTTGACCAGTACATGGTAACGGTAACGGCCTCTGATTTTTGCAATGCCTGCAGGGGCTGGACCAAGCACGCTTCCATTCTTTTCGGGCAGTTGCTGTTCGAGAGTTTCCTTGCAGTAAAGTGCTGCGGTTTCAGCTTGCTTTTCGTCTGTGGAGGTGCATTCGAATTTTATAAGCCTTGATGCCGGCGGGTAGTGGAGTTCCTTTCTGAAAGCGGTTTCCTGATGAAAAAACTTTTTATAGCTCTCCTTTTCCTGCAAGAGGGCTGCGAAAACATCGCTCTCCTTGTTGTAGACCTGGAAGTAGACTTCTCCAGGCATGGTCGAGCGTCCAGCGCGTCCGGCAACCTGTGTGAGCAGAGAGAATGTTCGTTCCGAAGCCCTGAAGTCGGGGATGTTGAGCCCTATATCGGCCATGAGAACCCCTACAAGGGTTACTGATGGAAAATCAAGCCCTTTGGCTACCATTTGTGTGCCGAGCAGAATGCTTGCTTTCCCCGTTTGAAATTCCTTCAAAATGCGTCCGTGAGATCCTTTGGTGGTCGTGGTATCGACATCCATTCGAAGGATTTTTTCTTCAGGAAAAAGGGTCTGCAGCTCTTCCTCGATACGCTCGGTGCCGCTGCTTTTAAAGAATAGGTCGGTAGATGCACATTGTTCGCATGATCCTCTGAAGGGTTCAATATGGCCGCAATAGTGGCAGCGAAGATGGCTCTCGGTTGCATGGTAGACCAGGGGAATACTGCAGAACTTGCAGACCGGGATATGACCGCATGTAAGGCAGAAGATGCTGCCAGCAAAGCCTCTTCTGTTTTGCAGAAGAATGACCTGTTCGTTTCTCTTGAGACGAAGTTCTATCTGGCGGTAGAGCAGCTCAGAAATCGATGCAGAGGCTTTTGGACTCTCTTTCATCCAGATCAGACGGATGATGGGCATTGTTGCCCCGTCAACGCGTTCTGGAAGGTTTACAAGGGTATATTTGCCCGAGAGCGCGTTACTGTATGATTCAAACGATGGTGTTGCCGATCCAAGCACACAGATTGCCTTGCTGTACATTGCTCTCATGACTGCCGTGTCGCGGGCATTGTAGCGCGGATTACGGTCTTGTTTGTAGGCGCCGTCATGCTCTTCGTCTACAATGATTGCTCCGACATTGTCGAGAGGAGCGAAAATGGTTGAGCGGGCGCCAAGTGCTATTTTTGTTTTACCAAGCCGAAGACTGTGCCATGCATCATATTTTTCCTGATTGCTCATCGCACTGTGCATAATGGTGATCTCATCATGAAAGTGCTCACGGAACCTGCCGGCAGTCTGCGGCGTCAGGGCAATTTCAGGGACGAGCACAATAGCAGTTTTTCCTGCTGCAATAACTTTTTTCAGCAGCTCAATATAGATCAGGGTCTTTCCGCTTCCGGTGACGCCATGCAGAAGGAAAGTTTTGTATTGCTGAGTTTCAAAGGCTCCTGCAAGCTGGTCAAGAGCCTCTTTTTGTGAAGCGGTCAGGGTTTTTAGCGACTGCGGCTTTTCTGAAAAACCGGTTGTGAAATTGCTCGTAATTTCGGTCAGAACCTTTTCTGCAAACCCTTTTTTAACCAGTGTGTTAAGGGTCTCTGTTGATATTCCGATGCTTTCAGCAAATGCCGGAGTATTTCCGAGGGATGCCAGTATTTTAAAAGCCTCAAGCTGTCGTGGAGATCCTTTAAGGCTTTCTTCCACATTTTCCGGCACAGAGCTGTTCAGGCGGTACGCGGTTTTCTGTTTGGGTTTTGTAGATGAAAACTTTTTGGCAAGCGTCAGATGTCCCCCGCGCTGAAGTTCCGCCAGGGTTCGATAGAGCTGTTTTTTTCCGAGTCGCCGTTGGAGCTGATGAACGGTGAGGCGTTTCTCCCTGATCATCATCTGCATGATTGATCGCCGGAGTTTTGTATTGATGATTTTCGGGCTTTCGGTGTTCAGTGCAAAGTCTGTTATTTCAGCGACGTCATTAACTGTTGTTCTCACTGCAGCAGGTAGAGCCGCAGTAAGGGTATCAAATCTTCTTGTGAGGTAGTAATCGGCCATCCAGTCGGTAAGCTGCAGAAGGGAGGCGTTAAGAACAGGACGGCCGTCATAGAGCACATCGAGTATCTCAATGGGTGAAGGTTCTTCTGTATGCTCCGAGGAAAGGCTGATAATGTAGCCGATAGAGACGGAGCTACTCCCTTTTTTCGCAGAAAGGAGTACCATGCATCCTGGCCTGAGTTCGCGTTCCAGAGTGTCGGGGACCAATGCTGAGATAGGTTCGCCTCTGAAATATTTTTCTGCTACTATAATTGCGTGCATGGCGATGAATGAAAAAAGTCAGTGACAAGGCACTGACTTTTTATAACTGAACGACTTTCGGGCGAGTGTCAGGATGTGAGTGCCTGAATAATCCTGTCGCGAATTTCCTCAACTTTTCCTTTCCCTTCGATTCGGTAATAGTTCGGAGCTTTTAAGGAGCCGTTCTTCGACAAGGTTAAATAGTAGTTGATCAGCGGTTGCGTTTGCGCATGATAGACTTCAAGCCGTTTCCTGACAGTATCCTCATGATCGTCCTCACGCTGAATGAGGGCCTCACCTGTTTCGTCATCAATATCGGGTGTTTCAGGCGGATTAAAGAGAACATGATAGGTTCTCCCTGAAGCCGGATGTATACGACGTCCACTCATCCGTTCGATAATCTCTTTATCCTCTACATTAATTTCAACAACATGGTCAATGCGGATTCCATCTTTTCCGAGAGCCTCGGCCTGGGGAAGAGTACGTGGAAAGCCATCAAAAAGGCATCCGTTGGCGCAGTCTGGCTCTGTCAGGCGCTCCTTGACAAGACCAATGATAATTTCATCGGATACCAGCTGACCGGCATCCATTATTTTTTTTGCTGCAATACCCAAGGGTGTGCCTGCTGTAACAGCAGAACGCAACATGTCACCAGTCGATATCTGCGGTATCCCGAGGGATTTTGAAATGTAGTTAGACTGTGTTCCTTTGCCTGCACCCGGTGCTCCCAGTAAAATAATTCTCATCAAACTGATTTTAGATGGATTTTTTTGATGTGACTATCATGATTTTTGGCTTTGAAGCTCTTGCCTGCTCAACAGTGGTATCAACTTCAGGTGCGCTTATCAAGGATCCATTCTGCTCCGTAATGGCTGATAAATGTGCAGAGGCGTGAGCAATTTCATGATTTTTTGATGAGGTATTGAGCTGTATAGTCTGAACGGGAGGCCTTTTCTTGAATTCGATTGTTTTGGCTTTAGGGGTACCTTCAGCAATTTTATGAGTCTGAAGTTTAGCTTCATTAAAAATCTGCTGTGATTCTGCCGCGGCGCCTTTTGCATCCAGCGAGCGGTATTGATAGTCCTCTTCCTTGATGATCTGGTTTCTGAATTCAAAATCCAAAGCGCCGAGCATTACCCGGATAACTCTGCGGCTTTCACCCAGATCACCCCTTGACTCTATCTGGGTTTCAGCTTTGGCATTGACTGAGGTGATCAGGCGGCCATTGACATCCTTCTCTTCAAGCAGTCCAAAGGTGATATTTATTTTCAAACCCAAGAGAAGAAAAGAACTTACTTCGGCACGAATAGAGGTCATTCCGCCGACAGCTGTTTTTTCATATATCAGATTCCAGCCTACCCAGTGATTAATTTTGCTGAGAATAAACTCTGAGACTTCCGCAATTGGCTGATCGAAGCGGCGTACCTTCAGTTCATTGAAAACAGGGTATTCCGAGGTATGCGTCGCATTACTCTTTAAGCCGTAATAAGTTTTGTTAAACTCATTTTTAAAAGGAATCAATTCAGAAAGATCCATAATTATTCGGACGGTTAGAGATTATTGCGGTTTAAGTGCGCTGTTTGTTGCAAGTTGTCCACATGCCGCATTAATGGTTGTTCCGTAGCTTTTCCTGACTGTGACATGCAGTCCTGATGTAAGGAGGTGTTGCACAAACATGTCTCTGGTTGAGCTGTAAACTGGCTTGAATTTAATATTAATGATTGAATTGTAATCAATCAAATTTATTTTGCATAAAAAGGTTCTTGCAAACCGGGCAAGCATCTTTGCATCATCCAGCGAATCGTTGATTCCTTTCAGGAGCATATAGACAATAGTAACCGGCATACAGGTCGTTTCCGTATACTCGGCAAGCGATTTGCCCAGCTCGTTCAGCGGGTACTGGCGGGCCGCAATCGGCATGAGTGACTCCCGCTTCTTCTGATCTGCGGCATGAAGCGAGACCGCAAGTTTGGTTTTCATTCCTGACCGTGCGAGCCTTTGAATTTCAGGAATTACTCCGACAGTCGAAATGGTTATTCTTTTCTGTGAAAGGCAGAAACTGTAATTTCTTGTGCTGAGAGTATCAATGGCTTCAAGAACATTATCGGTATTCAGGAGCGGTTCACCCATTCCCATAAAGACAATATTGGTGATTTTGTTGTTGGATGTTTTTTCGGCAGCAATCTTGTTGAGGGCATAGATCTGTCCGGTAATTTCTCCTGCGCTGAGATTGCGGCGAAACCCCATATTGCCTGTAGCACAGAAAGGGCATTGAAGCGGGCATCCAACCTGAGATGAGACGCAGGCAGTCATTCTATCAGCTGAAGCAATGAGAACACTTTCCACACCCTCATTATCGGGGAGTTCGAGCAGTATTTTTTCTGTTGGATTAAGGCAGGCATCTTCAAAACACTCCTGGCGATCAATGAGACGCAACTGCTCGATTGAGAATGATTCAGAAAGCTTTTGTCGTAATGCCCGACTGAGGATGGTCATATCGTCAAAGCTGGACGCATGGTGGCTGAAGAGCCACTGGTGTAGCTGGGATGCCCTGAATGATGGTTCCCCCATTGACTCCATTGCAAGCTGAAGCTGTTTAAAGGTGAGATCTATTATATTCGGTAGCTGTAGGTTCATTGAAAGAGGATAGGTTTTTTTTGAAAAAACTTAGTTGCAGTTAAAATGGCAAGGCCCGGATTGAGCCGCTTCAGCAAAAATATAGGCCATCATGAGTTCTTTTGCTGGTCCATTATAAAAAAAGTACTTTACCCCGGAAAATTTATAGTAGTGCAGTGTTGAAATGGGCCCTGAAATGAGGGTAGTTTCTCTCTTTTGTCAGCGGTGAAAAAAGCATAGATTAAGTTTTATTTTTCGTTTAAAGTTACCTCAATCTAATGATATTACCAGAGCATGGCCGGACGCTTCAAAACGCGGAATGGTCTCCGGTCATCGACGAGCTTCTTGAAGGGCAGCACTTTGTTATTACAACCCATGAAAATTCTGATGGAGACGGTCTTGGCAGTGAGGTCGCTCTTGCAAGAGTACTCAAGGCGCTTGGCAAAGAGGTCACTATTGTCAACCCGACGGACGTTCCCCCGAATTACCAGTTTCTCAAACAGCTGCATCCCATAAATGTTTTCAACAGTAAAAGCGAGGAGGCTATTCAGGAGCTCTCGCTCTGTGATGTTGTGATTCTGCTTGATGCCAATTTGCATGACAGGATGGGATCATTGTGGCCTCATGTAAGTTTTTCAAGGGAACTTGGTGCTCTGAAAATTGTATGCATTGACCATCATCTGGAGCCGGAAGATTTTACTGACGTTATGGTGTGCGAAAGCTATGCTTCATCGACAGGTGAACTGGTTTACGGGTTTGTGAATGCCCTCGCTGAGCGCCTTGGTCGTGAGCTCTTTACTCCTGAAATCGCCACAGCTCTCTATGTCGCAGTCATGACGGATACCGGATCGTTCAGATTTCCGAAAACATCACCTTACGTCTATATGCTTGCCGGAGATCTTGTAAGCAAGGGCGCTGATCCGGCAGAAATTTACGACAGGATTTACAATTCACTCTCTCCTCCGGCCCTTAAACTGCTTGGTGCGGCACTGAGCGCTATTACCATTCTTGATGATGGTGATATATCATGGCTTTTCATTTCGCAGGACATGCTCAAAGCGACAGGGAGCAAATTGTTTGATACCGATCTTATTATCCGCTATCTTTTAAGTGTTCCTTCAGTTCGTATTGCTGTTCTTATTGTTGAGATGCAGGATGGAAGGACCAAGGCAAGCTTCAGGTCGCGTGGTAATATCTATGTCAATAAACTGGCTCAAAAATATGGCGGGGGCGGTCATATGAATGCTGCCGGATGTCTCTTCCAGTTCTCATCCGACAAGGCCCAGAATGTATTGCTCGAAGACCTGAGGGCATTCCTCAGGCAGTCATAATGAAATAAATAACGTACCTCTTAACGATGGCAAGTAACCCTATGAAAATATCCCTCGTACAAAGTAATCTTGAAGCTGTTGGCGCTGATCTTCTTGCTCTGCCGTTCAGCAGTGGTGCATTGAAAAAAGAAGCTGAAGAGGCGCTTCTGGCCTTGGGATTTGATATTCAGGTGTTGAAAGATTTCAAAGCCGATGCAGGTGAGATTGTTGTTTTGTATGGTGGCGGCAAAAAGTATGCAGCTGCACGCATAGCGCTGCTTGGTCTTGGAGAAGCAAAAACCCTTGACGATTGGCGGAAGGCTTCTGTCTCTTTTGCTTCAAAAGCAGTGGATATGAAACTTGAAAAAATTGCTGTTGACTGTTCCGGCATCAAGAGTCTCTCTGAAGCTACCGGGCAAAGTGTTGCAACGCTGGCAGCAGCCCTTGTGGAAGGTTGTGTTGTTGGCTCGTATCGATTTGATCGCCTGAAAAGCGGCAAACTGGATAAAAAGAAGTCTGCCTCGAAACCGAAAGAGATTGCCGAGCTATTGCTGAGGGTAGATGCCCCAGAGTCTGAAGAGGTGGAAAAAGGTGTGGCTGAAGGAATAATTGTTGCCTCATGCCAGAAGATGGCCAGGGATCTGGTAAATCTCCCTGGAAATTATCTGCAGGCAGACGATATTTCGAAAGCCGCAGTGGAGTCGGGCAAAAAACACGGGTTTGACGTTACTGTTCTTCATAAGAAACAGATTGAATCACTCGGCATGGGCGGTTTGCTCGCTGTAAATCAAGGCAGCTTTCATCCCCCTACCTTTACGGTGCTTGACTACAAACCAAAAGGGAAAACCAAACTTGTTGTCGCACTTGTCGGTAAAGGCGTTACCTTTGATTCCGGCGGCATTTCGCTCAAGCCTTCTGAAAATATGGGTGAGATGAAGTCGGATATGTCGGGTGCCGCGAGTGTTCTTGGTGCGGTTGAGGCTGTCACCCGTCTCGGTTTTCCTTTGCATGTTATCGGCCTTATTCCTGCCACTGACAATATGCCCAGCGGCACAGCACAGAAGCCTGGTGATGTTATTACTACCTATTCAGGCATTACTGTTGAGGTGGGTAATACTGATGCTGAGGGTCGTCTGATTTTAGCTGATGCCTTGACCTATGCTAAAGAGAAATACAAGCCGGATGTGATTATTGATGTGGCGACCCTTACCGGAGCCTGCATTGTTGCACTCGGGTATGGCGTTGCTGGTCTTTTCAGCAATAACGACAAACTTGCTGATGAAATTTTTCAGGCCGGGCAGTTGTCGGGTGAAAAAGTATGGCGGATGCCGCTTTGGGATCTCTATGATGAGCAGATAAAGTCTGACGTTGCAGATGTGAACAACACGGGAGGGCGCGGGGCAGGCTCCGTTACTGCGGCAAAATTTCTTGAGAAATTTATCGATGGCCATAAAAACTGGGCTCATATCGATATTGCAGGCCCGTCATTTCTGCCTAAGGGCGGAGGCAAGGTTAATGGAGGCACTGGGTTTGGCGTAAGCCTGCTTGTTGAACTGCTGAAAAAATGGGCATAAGGCAATTCCATTGTATCCGCAAGCATGTCAGCAGATGAACTATTAATCTGAACCCATCATGATGAAGGCTGTGCCGCAAAATCCTGTAGTGATAATCCCAGGCGTTCTGTTCTGGGATTCCCTCTATGACGTCATGAAAGATGCTCTTGCTCTCTATATCCCTAAAGAAAAAATCGCCATTGCGCCGGTATCACTTGTTGACTGGATAGGATTTCCGCCGTCGCCCGAAAAGTCCACCAACCGGGTCATGAAAGCAGTTGACGGTGCGGTTAGAAATATGGAAATAAAATTTCCCGGTGAACCCATAACTCTCGTTGCGCATAGCGGGGGAGGGACTGTTGCTATGGTCTACCTCCTCGAAAAACCATTTCAGGGTGACGGGTATACTACCGGAAAGCGTGTTGGAAAGCTGATTACTCTCGGAACTCCGTTTCATACTCATGAATATTATGCGAAAATAAAGACAGATTTTATTTTCAAGCATCTTCAGGCGGATTTTTTTAGGCGTTATCTTGTTATATCTGTTGTCAGTGATAAGTATCATGGCAATTCTGAAGGAAGTTTTGTCGAAAAATTGTGTTACAAGTTTTACCAAAGCGTCCAAGAGGATGGCAATGTGGGTGGCGATGGAATAGTCCCTGCAAAAAGCTGTTTTCTTGATGGTGCTGAAAATGTTACTATTGCTGATGCAGAACATCTACCAACACCACATACCAGGTGGTATGGCACAAAAGAAGGGGTTGAACAATGGATTCAGTGGCTATAAGGAATAGTCGAGTAAGGGTTGCCGGGGTTGTATTTTTTGCATTTCTTCTTGTTCTGTCGGCGTGCAGTCAGGAGAAGCAGAAGCGTGATCCGAGGCAGGAACATCTCGAGTCAATGATGGCTATTCTTGCCCAGGTGCAAAAAAATCTTGGCAGAATTCAGCAGAAAGAGGCTGTTGTTGAACGTCTCTCTTCAGGTGTTGAGGGGAGGGATTCAACAAATGTCCAGCAGATTGGCCACGATATTACTACCAGCATCCGTTTTATCGATTCCACGCTGGCTGCAAGTAAAAATCTGATAAAGAAGCTTGAAGAAGAGAACAGAACTTCCTCTTATCGAGTCGAATCTCTTGACAGGCTTGTTTCTGAGATGAAAGTTGCCATAAACACCAAAGACTCAGAGGTCAAAGCGCTCAAAGGTCAGCTTCAGAAGCTGAACAAGCAGATTTCATCTCTTATGGCTACGGTGGATGTGCTTGACAAGTTTATACAGGATCAGGAAGTACAGCTTTATACAGCTTATTACATTTCAGGTACCTTTAATGATCTTGTGGCGAAAGGTATTCTTGTACGCATAAACCCGCTTGAGAAGCTGTTCGGCAGCGAGTATCGTCTTGCATCCGACTTTAATGTGAATCTTTTCAAAAAGGTTGACATTACTGAAACAAGGGATCTGTTTTTTGATAAGCCACTCTCAAACCTCAAAATCATAACACCTCATTCTGTAGGCTCATATGAACTTGTTGGAGGAAAAACTTCATCGGTTCTCCTCATACGCGACGAAAACGCTTTCTGGCAGAAATCCCGCTGTCTGGTGGTCGTTATTGAATAACACGTAGAGATCTCTTTGAAGCTTTACAGAATAAACAGAGGACGCTTTAATTCTCATCTTCATTTATGAAAATAACCATATTCGGTTCAGGTTATGTTGGGCTTGTTACGGGCGCCTGCTTTGCAGAAGTCGGTAATGATGTGCTTTGTGTTGATATTGACCAGCAGAAAATCAAGAGTCTCAATGTGGGGCTGATTCCTATTCATGAACCTGGTCTGGATGAAATTGTTGCTGAAAACATCAAGGCAGGAAGGTTGAGGTTTACCACAGATATCAGGGAAGGAGTTGCTTTCGGGCTCTACCAGATTATTGCTGTTGGCACTCCACCCGATGAGGATGGTTCCGCGGATTTGCGTCATGTGCTCAGTGTTGCTGGTAGTATCGGCACATTCATGAATGAGTACCGGATTGTTATCAATAAATCCACAGTACCCGTCGGGACGGCTGACCGGGTTAAAGAAAAAATCACTGCAGTTCTCGCAGAAAGAAAGGCTGATATTGATTTTGATGTGGTTTCAAATCCTGAGTTTCTCAAGGAGGGTGATGCAGTCAATGACTTCATGAAACCCGAACGCATTGTTATCGGTGTTGATAATCCCCGTACCAAGGAGCTGCTGCGTTTTCTCTACTCCCCGTTTAATCGCAGTTCCGATCGTTTTATAGCCATGGATGTCCGTTCAGCTGAACTGACCAAGTATGCGGCAAACGCCATGCTGGCCACAAAAATCAGCTTCATGAATGAAATTGCCAACATTGCCGAACGGGTGGGTGCTGACGTCGAGGCTGTGAGAAAGGGTATCGGTTCTGACTCCAGGATAGGATTTTCGTTTATCTACCCCGGTGTCGGCTACGGCGGTTCATGCTTTCCCAAAGATGTCAGGGCGCTCGAAAGAACAGCCCACCAGCATGGGTATCATTCACGAATTCTCCAGGCGGTTGAGGCTGTCAATAATGACCAGAAACGCTCTATCATCAGAAAAATAAAGGAGCATTTCAGTGACGATATTGCTGGGCAGGTTTTTGCGATATGGGGGCTATCCTTCAAACCCAATACCGATGATATGCGAGAAGCTCCCAGTCGAAGGGTTATTGAAGAGCTGCTGGAGGGTGGAGCCAGGGTAAGAGTCTATGATCCTGTTGCCATGGATGAGGTGAAAAGGATATATGGAGATCGCGAAGAAATCGTTTATGCATTGAACCAGGAAGATGCCGTTAAAGGCTCAAATGCCCTTGTTGTCCTTACCGAGTGGCTTGTTTTCCGCAGTCCCGATTTTGAAATGATTAAAAGGGATCTCAGCCATCCCGTTATCTTTGACGGCAGAAATATATACAGTCCTGAATTTATGGAGCAGTTCGGATTTACCTATTACTCTATAGGTCGCCCTCCGCGGCGAGCGGTATAACTGTTACTGCCAGAAGCGGTAAAAGTGATGCAGCGGGCCGTTTCCATGACCTGAACGATAAGCGGCCCCTGCCTCAAGAGCTTCGTCGATATATGCTTTCGCCTTTGCTACAGCGCTATCTGTAGTTTCCCCTCTCGCCATAAATGCAGCAATAGCCGATGACAGCGTACATCCGGTGCCATGAGTATTGCCTGTCATGATTGTTTTTGAGCTGAACCAGAAAAACCGGTTGTCATAGAGAAGGCAGTCTCGACACTCTTGACCGTCGCCATGTCCGCCTTTAATAAGTACGGAAGCTGTGCCAGTTTCAAGGAGTTTTGCTGCCGTTTCCTCAATTTCTTCAGGAGTTGCAGGTGCATATTTCATTCCTGTCAATAGAGCGCTTTCGGGCAGGTTGGGAGTAACGAGCGACGTAAGCGGGAAGAGCTCTTCTTTCAAGAGAGGTATAGCCTCAGCGGGAAGGAGGGCAGTGCCTCCGGTAGAGGCGAGTACCGTATCGAGAATAACAGGAGGCTTACCTTTAAGCTCCCGAAGCAGTGACGCAACGGTTTTGATAGCGGAAATGCTTCCCAGCATGCCAATTTTAACAGCATCAATTGCAATATCTTCAGAAATGCTCCGGAACTGCCCTGTAATGCATTTTTCCTCAACAGGGTAGATCATGCTGACTCCTGTCGTGTTTTGGGCTGTAAGGGCGGTTATGACCGATAATCCAAAACATTCAAGAGCGGAAAATGTTTTGATATCCGCCTGAATCCCGGCCCCGCCGCTGCCGTCTGATCCTGCAATAGTAAGGACTGTTGTATAGCGTTTTTTCATGGCAGGCTCTTTTTTAGAGCCGAAAGGAGCTCTGAAGCCGTCTTCGAAGGCTCTTCAGCCCTGCTGACTGCAGATATTACAGCTACACCTGCAGCTCCCCGGGAAATCAGAAACGGGGCGTTTTCGATGGTGATGCCACCTATTGCAACCACCGGAAGAGAGATACTCTCCACTGTCTTTTGCAGATTTTCCGGGCCAAGAGGAGCATGCTCTTTCAGTTTTGAAACAGTCGGATAGATATGGCCGAATCCGATATAATCAGCGCCGTCTTTTTCTGCCTGCACGGCTTCTTCCAGAGAAGAGGCCGAAACCCCTATAATGCGGGTTTTTCCAAGCAGTTTTCGGGCTGCAGCAGCAGGCAGGTCATCTTGGCCGAGGTGTACGCCATCAGCTTCACTTGCCAAGGCAATATCTACGCGGTCGTTGATAATAAAGAGCGCTTGGTACTCGCGGCAAAGTTTGCGGATTGCAACAGCCCAGGTAAAAAGTTCTTTGCCTGAAGCTGTTTTATGCCGTAACTGTATCATGGCGGCCCCTCCCTTGAGGGCCTCCTCTGCAAGAGTAACCGGGCAGTATGCCTCATCGGTAATGACGCAGAGAAACGGTGAAGAAGGAATCATGGGTTTAGAATGGTATAAAATTGTTCAAGGGTTTCCGCCATACGTGAAGTGTCTCGAAAGACCGATAAACCAGCTGTTCCGTAAGCGCCCTCATCCATACAGCGTGCTGCATTTTCAGGAGTTACTCCTCCAAGTGCATAGATTGGCAGTGAGCTTGCCCTGCAAAGCTCGCCAAGTTTTTTAAGGCCTTGCGGAGCGCCATATTGCCTTTTGGAAGGGGTGTCGAATACTGGTCCGAACAGAAGATAATCAGCACCTGATTGTTCGGCAACGAGAAAAGCTTCAGGAGAGTGAATGCTGCATCCAAAGATCAGAAGGGGGGCAAAAGCGCGAAGTTTATCCGGAGGAACAGCGGTCTCCGGCAGATGGATGCCATCAAGCCCGGCTGCCAGCGCAACATCTGCCCGCTCATTGCAGAGAAGCAGTGAGCCCTCGGGAAGGCTGATTTTCCTTGCCTTCAGTGCAAGGGTTAACAGATCCTTTGTATTGAGATGTTTTTCACGGATTTGCACTATGCATGGAATATCAGCGGGAAGGAGATTCAGCTGATCAAGCAGAAGTATTCCATTACCAGTATCAGCCTCTCCGCTGCTGATAAGGCAGATGCGCGGCAAGGGGGTTTGCTGCAGTTTTTTGTGTTTCATCCGCATAAAAAGCTTTAATTTCTCGTGGACAATACATAATTATAACCTTAATGACGAACCTATTGATTTGTCAAAGTTTTTTTGTTGAAATGGTCTTCTCTTGCTTCGGCTGATGTTGTATAAACAGTTCATGTAAACGATTCAAAAATAACATCTGTATCGGTAACCATCTATAAAATAACAGGTCAAAACAGGAGAAAATGATGAATAAAAACATATTTCTTGCCTTGGGTATAGCAGGGATCATGCTCGGTTGCTCAGATAAAAGTCACTCTCCAGAAGGTAAAGTGCAAGTCAGCACAGGAAGCACTCCCTCTTTTGTTATCGATTCACCGCCGAATTTTATCTATCTGAAAAATCAAGGATTTTCTGTATCCAAGGACAGCCCTTATGATATCGTCTATTATACTGGCAATTATTACATATACAATAACGCTCACTGGTATCGTTCATCTGATTACCATGGGCCGTGGATTCCTATTCAGGATAGCTGGTTGCCCCCGCAGATAGGCAGGTACAGCTGGGAGGATATAAAGAAGTATCGGGATAGTGAGTCCAGCAGTAATGATAGTCGGAACAGTAAGTATCAGCGCGACGACGATAACAAGAGACGAATTCTTGACCAGCGTAATGACGTCAACCGCAGGATTGTTCAGGATCAACCAAATGACGATGCCTATAACAGGTCTGAGAGACCATCATTTGTTATCGATTCACCACCAAGTTTTATCTATCTGAGAGATCAAGGTTTTTCAGTATCCAAAGGGAGCTCTTATGATATCGTTTACTACGGGGACAGTTATTACATCCGCCGTAATGATCACTGGTATCAATCTTCTGACTACCGCGGACCATGGAATTTCATTCAGGATGACAGGTTGCCCTCAAGGCTGAGAAAGCATACCTCAGAAGATTTAAAGAGGTATCGTGATAGTGAGTCCCGGAGGAATGATAGTCAGAATAATCAGTATCAGCGCGACGACGATAACAAGAGGCGGATTCTTGATCAGCGTAATGAAGCCAATAACAAGAGGAATCAGGACCAGCAGAATAAGGCCGCCGAGAACAGGAGGAATCAGGATCAGCAGAACAAGGCAGTCGAGAATAAGCGCAACCAGGATCAGCAGAACAAGGCAGCCGAGAACAAGCGCAACCAGGATCAGCAGAACAAGGCAGGCGAGAACAAGCGCAACCAGGATCAGCAGAACAAGGCAGCCGAGAACAAGCGCAACCAGGATCAGCAGAACAAGGCAGCTGAGAACAAGCGCAACCAG
>CAINOC010000082.1 GCA_903851385.1 uncultured Chlorobiaceae bacterium
GGGTACCCTGTAACACCTTTTTTCAGTCAACAATGCTTATAATCAGGGGTTATTACGCTTTTGATCAAGGATTCACTGAAATTTTCAAATATTTTCGACCTTCAAATAACAATATAACCTATTATTATATAATATCATAGCGCCTTTTCGTTCATACACTATGTACCAAATTCACTATCTGGTCTTGCGAACATCAATCCTGATATGGAGAGAAACTGGGGCCATCACGCTGGAATCAGTATGGCTACAGCACAACACTTGAAAACCGGGAAACATATACCTCAAATTATAGGCCAGCATCACGGTTACTCACCCGAATTGAATGGCCTGGTTGCTGAAGACGAGGTTTTTGGAGGAATGCTTTGGCAGGAGAAACGAGCAGAACTTGTACAAAATATCAAGGCGGCAATAGGGTTGCAGTTCCCTGTAATAGAAAACCCGCTACAAGCAAAAGCTGTTGCCGGTCTTACCACAGTAGCCGATTGGATTGGATCAGGCGCTGACTTTGACAAACCAGAAGAACCCTGGCAATTACTCATCAAGGGCGCTGTTGACGCCGCAGGGTTTGTTAAGCCAGATTTAATCATAGGGCTCGGATTCAATGATATCTTTGGTTTTGAACCGCGAAGTATTCAGAAGTTGCTTGTGCAGCAGGCAAGTGAGCCTGGCACCTACATCCTTGAAGCTCCAATGGGTATCGGCAAAACTGAAGCCGCACTTTTTGCTGCTTATTCCATCATGGCTGCCGGTAAAGCAACGGGGATCTACTTCGCTCTGCCAACACAGTTAACCTCCAACAAGATTCATGACAGAGTTAATGATTTTTTAAAGAAAATATTGACTTCAGAATGTGTCCATCGTCAAGCTCTTTTGCTACACAGCAATGCATGGCTGAAAGAGATTAAAATGGGTGAAGATGCTGGGCCGGGTGGTAATTGGTTTAGCTCAGGGAAACGAGGTATTCTTGCTCCTTTTGCTGTGGGCACAATCGATCAGGCACTGATGGCTGTTATGAATGTAAAGCATGGCTTTGTAAGGGCATTCGGTCTTGCCGGTAAGGTGGTTATTTTGGATGAGGTACACTCTTATGATGCCTATACGGGCACCATCCTCGATAAACTTGTTGAAACCCTTCGCGCGCTTCAATGTACCGTTATCATTCTTAGTGCCACATTGACCAAAGAGAGGCGTGAAAAGTTTTTAACGCATGCTGTTTCAAATGAATCTTATCCCTTGCTTACCGTCAACAGGAGTGATGGTAATTCCCCTATAGAATCAACAACCACTGTTCCGGCTAAAACTGTTGTCACCGTTCAATCGTCTTTAAGTTCTGGCACAGCTCTAGAAGAGGCCTTGAAGCGGTCTGAAGAGGGGCAGCAGGTGCTCTGGATAGAAAATACAGTAAGTGAGGCACAAAATACCTACAGTATTTTAGCTGCAAGAGCTGATGGGCTGGGGATTGAGTGCGGTCTGTTGCATTCCCGTTATTTGAAGGCTGATCGGGAGTGCCTTGAGGAGTACTGGGTCACCCGCTATGGCAAGGGGAACGCGGCGCAACGCCGTGAATGTGGCAGGATACTGGTGGGTACTCAAGTACTGGAGCAGTCGCTGGATATCGATGCAGACTTTCTTGTAACAAAGATTTGCCCGACGGATATGCTGCTTCAACGTATTGGCCGGCTATGGCGACATAGTGAGACTGTTCGCTCTGCTGATTCATGTTGTGAAGTATGGATACTAAAACCGGAATATGCACATGCACTCGAACACCCTGAGAAAGAATTTGGCACTACAGCCAAAGTCTATAGTCCTTATGTGCTGTTGCGAACCCTTGAAGTATGGAGTGAAATAACGGTGTTGGTGCTTCCTGACCAGATCCGAAGCCTCATTGAGGCTACCTACAGAGAGCAAACAGAGAACCCTCTTATGCAAAAACATAAGGATGTGCTCAAAAAAAGGCAGGAGATGCTTGAACGGCTAGCCTTGGGCGGTATATCAGTAGGGACCAGAACCCTGCCTGAAAACAAAGCAAGTACCCGATATAGCGAACAGGAGAATGTTGAGGTACTGCTCTTGAACTCTTTTCGCCATGAACGAGACCGGAATGGTACAACAGTGAAACTTCAGGACGGAAGCGAGCTTTTTCTCCCGTTTCAATCACATCCAAAAGGTAATCTGCAGCAACGCAATCTTGCAGCATCTTTTGCTCAACAGACAGTGCATGTTGCCGACTACCTTGCTCCTGAAGCATTGCCAGTCAATAATCTCGAATGGCTCAAGGGTTATTTTTATCTCGGTGACAGGGAGCATGACGAGAGCCTGCTTCGTGTCGCCATTGTCAGTCAGGATGGCGAACTTAAATCCCTTACGGGTTCAGACGCATCGACGAAATATCGCCTCAGCTACAATCAAAGACTTGGGTATTGTTCTAAAAAAAAATAAACCAGGCACTACAACTGATATGACCCTTGAAAATCGATTCAATCTGATTGAAGAGCCATGGATACCTGTTATTGATAAAGGGCGCTTAAGCCTGCGACAGATATTCAGTGCTGCGGACAATCGTGGCCTTGGAGGCAATCCCTTGCAAAAGTTGGCCATGACGAAGTTGTTGCTCGCAATTGCTCAGGCAGCCTCAACACCTGAAGACGATGAGGCTCTTGAAAACTTGGAGACAACTGAACTTGCCCGCAATTGTCTTGACTATCTGGACAAATGGCATGATCGATTCTGGCTTTACGGTGAAAAACCGTTTCTGCAAATGCCAGCCATAAACGGCCTCATCGAACAACGGAAATGTCACGAACTTAAGGAGGCTAAAAAGGAGTCTGATCGCAGAATTGCTGAAGAAAATGCCTTGCCCAAGTCTCTTGGAATGGGTTTTTATCCAGATGTTCCTTCCGAAAACAACACCATACTGAGCCAGTATCAGGTGCCTAAGGTTTTGTCCGATGCCGACAAGGCATTATTTGTCGTTTCTCTCATGAACTTTGCGCTGGGAGGAAAGCGAGTCGAGAAAAATCTTGATGATCCTTTGATGCTTGGCTATTCTGGAAAAACACCTTCAGCAAAATCGGCTCCAAGTCTCGGTAATTTCGTTGGGTATCTCCATTCCATACTGGTTGGTGAAACGCTTATTGACACATTGTTCCTGAACCTGCTTTCTTATCAACAGATAAAGGGAAATGCATACTGGACGATGGGCTTGGGGACTGCTCCTTGGGAAGAAATGCCGTCAGGAGTGGAGTGTCCGACAGCAAAGAAGCTGAAGAGTTCCTATATGGCAACTCTGATTTCCATGTCCCGTTTTGTTTTGCTGCATGGTGACGGAATCTATTACGTCGAGGGCCTGCATTACCCAAGCCATAAGGATGGTTGGAGAGAACCGAGCATGGCAGTAAATGCTGATGGCGCAACAATCAAAATAAAATGGATTGATCCTAACAAACGACCATGGAGGGAACTTGTTTCATTACTTGCTTTTATGGGTACAGCTGCTTTGTCAGGATATGAATGTCAGTTTATCAAATATGGTTATAACCGTTTTCGTCAACGTTATAATAAAATCGGAGTCTGGTCAGGTGGGCTTCGAGTGAGTTGGAATGCTGGTGATCAGTCAGTTAAGCAAGAGAATGATTTCGTTGAATCCCTCGTTTTTCTTGATACCACTATACTTGGAGAACTATGGTATAATCAGCTCAAAATTGAAATGGACGCTCTTGATAAGCTCTCAAAAACCGTTTTTGCTTCAACATATGGTTTTTTTAAAGCTCAGAACATGAGTGATACCAGTCTGGCAGATCAGGCATCAACTCTTTATTGGCAACTCTGCGAACGCCGATTTCAGGAGCTTGTTGATGCTTGCGAACCACCGTATGCGACAAAAAAATTAAGAAATGCATTTGCCCAGTCAGCCATAAATGCCTACGACACTTATTGCCCCAAAGAGAGTGCCCGACAGATTGATGCATGGGCAAAAAACCGGCCAAATCTCATCAATTATCTCAACACGAAAAATAAACAATTATGAATAATGAAGCCGGAACGAAAATTAGCAGGTCGCAGGCATTTGTGCGGGACATCATTGACAGGATTGAAAAAAACAAGGGAGTTGCAGCAGCTCTAAAGCGGGCCGATAATCCTGCAACTGAATACCAGTGCTGGGAATATCTGGCTGCCTTCAACATTGATCTGGAAAAGCCATGGGAACGTTTGCCATTTGCAACAGTTGCAGCAGCAATAGCCAAGGAAAAAAGTGCTCACAATGGCAGTGAGGGAATCGGTAAGGCTATTGCCAAATGTTATGAAGATGGTAGTAAAAGCGATCAGGCAAAAGCAAAGTTGCGTCGTCTGCTTGCCTGTGATTCAGTCGACGAGGCATGCAGAATTCTTCGCCCTCTTTTCAGCCTGATTGCCTCAAGAGGAAATTCCTCTATTGACTATGCGCGTCTGCTTGAGCAATTGCTGAAATTCCATTTGGAAAGCGAAAGAATAAAAAGCCAGTGGGCACAGGAGTTCTATAATCAAGGTTCATTTGCCGCAACACAGGAGGCATCATGATAGCAAGCATACTCAGACTTGGTTCAAAAGATATCAAAACTCTACGAATCACTGATGACTACTCGCTGCACAGGGTTGTTTACAGCTTGTTTGAAGACCGGAGAAGTGAAGCTGAGAAAAACGCAAGCGTCCCAAGCGGTTTTCTCTATGCCGACAAAGGAGGCGACAGTAATGGCCGGCTGATACTCCTGCTTTCAGACAGGGAACCTCGTAAACCCGAACATGGGGATCTGGAATCAAAGCTGGTTGATGATAAATTTCTGACCTTTGATCGTTATCGGTTTGAAGTGGTAATAAATCCCACCAAACGTGATATAAAAGGGAGCAAAATTATAGCACTTCGAGATCGTGAGGAGATTGCTCAATGGTTCATCAATAAAGCGCCTGCTTCATGGGGGTTCTCTGTCCATGCTTCCTCGCTCCAGGCAAAAATCCTTCAGGTGAAGCAATTTGTCAAACAAACTCACAGCGTCACGCTCGGTGGTGCGGAATTGATCGGTGAATTTGAAGTGGTTGACCGTGTTCTTTTTAAAAAAAGTTTTCAGCAAGGTATCGGCCGTGGCCGGGCTTTCGGTTTTGGCTTGCTTCAAATCGCCCCTTTAAAAGCTTCAATCACTAACTAACTAACTACATCATCATTATGAGCAGCACAAATCCATTCAGAAACACTCGGATCGAATACCACATTCTCCAGTCATTTCCGGTCACCTGCCTGAATCGTGATGATGTGGGAGCCCCAAAAACCGCAATCATTGGGGGGAACACACGTGCCCGTGTCAGCTCTCAATGCTGGAAACGTCAAGTGCGTGTTGCGATGCACGATTTAGGAATACCCCACGGCAGCAGAACCAAGCTGATTTCTCTTTTGATTGAGAATGCGTGTAAGGAGAAAGGTGCTTCAGAAGAGCAGGCTAGGGCTTGTGGGGACAAGTTCGAACAGGTATTCATCAAGAAAAAAGAAGACAAAAAACCTAAAAAGGGCAAAGAAAGCGAGGATGCGGACAGTAACGAAAATGTTACCTCCAGCCAGGAAAAAACTGACACATTGCTTTTTTTGAGTCCAAATGAAGCTTCTGTAATTGCAGATGCTTTTGCAGCAAAGAATTTTGATTCTGATGCTGTAATAACTAACAAAGACCCTAAAAAGCAGGTAAAGGAAATAGCAGGTTTGTTAAGCCCATATTTTGGTAAAACTGATGCTTATGATATCGCCCTTTTCGGCAGGATGGTTGCACAGGCTTCTGAATTGAACATTGAGGCTGCCGCATCGTTCTCCCATGCCATTTCCACCCACAAGGTGAGTAATGAGGTGGAGTTTTTCACTGCCCTTGACGATTTGAGCGAAGAGCAGGGGTCGGCGCATATGGGCAGTCTTGAATTCAATTCCGCCACCTATTATCGTTACATCAGCCTTGATCTTGGCCAACTATGCAAGACCATCGGAGTCGAAAATCTCGCCGAAGCAGTAACCGCCTTTACCAAAGCACTTTTTGTGGCAGTACCAAGTGCACGGCAGACAACTCAGTCGGGAGCCTCACCCTGGGAGTTTGCAAAGATTTACATCCGCAAGGGGCAACGCCTGCAAGTGCCTTTTGAGACGGCTGTTAAAGCAAAAGATGGCGGCTATCTTCAACAAAGTATAACAGCACTCACCGACTATCTTACTCATAAGGAGAAGTTGGCCGGATCACTTTTTGGGAAGCAAAATGAGTTCACCTTTGGACAGGATAGCAGTTTCAGCATTGACACCCTTGTTTCCGAATTAACAAGCTTCGTGGCGGAGGGCCTATGAGCAATGTTTATCTTTTGCTGTGGCTTGAAGCACCGTTGCAATCATGGGGAGCCGATTCGCGTTTTGGGAGGAGGGGCACGCTTGAGTTTCCAACCAAATCAGGGATTCTTGGCTTGTTGTGTTGCGCTCTTGGCGCTGATGGAGAGCAGCGAGAGTTGCTTGCTGAGATGGCGCCACTGACCCAGAGTGTTATTTCATTTGGCAGAAAAAAGGAAAACAGCAGGGGAGAGCGGCAAAAAGTTGATCGAGAACCGCTACTGCGTGATTTTCAGATGGTGGGCAGTGGCTATGATGAGAAAAATCCGTGGGAAACCCTTCTCATTCCCAAAAAAAGCGATGGAACGGCGGCTGTCAATGGTGGTTCAAAATTAACATACCGCTACTATCTACAGGATGCGGCATTTGCTGCCATAGCGCAAGTACCAGTCGAAAAAGCAGCTGCCTTTGCCGATGCGCTGTTAAATCCATGCTGGGATATCTATTTTGGCAGAAAATGTTGCGCTCCTACTGACTTCATTTATCGAGGGGTTTTTGATTCTGAAGCTTCAGCATTGGAAAAAGCGCTTGAAATTGCCGATGGTAAAGGGAGGGTGGAAGACTTCAGGGTCGTGGATGGTGAGGGCACAGAAGAGACAATCATCCTAAATGATGTGCCAATCCAGTTTGGTGAAAACAAGATATATAGGGAACGCAGGGTAACAATCATTACCATGGACGGCAATGTCTGAAATTTCGGAAAAAGAGAGCGCCGCTCAACGGTTGTTGATAAAAATTACCCGCGACACATTGCCGCAGGTAAAGGATAAATATCCATTTATCTACCTTGAACGGGGCAGGCTTGAAATCGATGACAGCAGCGTCAAATGGATAGACTCTGATGGCAATGTGGTCAGATTGCCTGTCGCAACGCTCAATTGTCTGCTTCTTGGTCCAGGTACTGCGGTTACCCATGAAGCTGTTAAAGTTATGGCGGCAGCAAATTGCGGGCTATGCTGGGTTGGCGAAGACAGCCTTATTTTTTATGCCTCAGGGCTTACACCAACAAGCGATACCCGGAATTTCCGCTGGCAAATGCTCCTCTCAGCTGACCCTGATAAATCGTTAAAGGTAGCGACCCGTATGTTTAAGCGAAGGTTTCCAAGAGAGAAACTGGAAAACAAAACCCTTCATCAATTGATGGGCATGGAGGGCTTGCGCGTCCGACAGCTGTATGAAAAAAAAGCTATAGAGTACAAAGTTGGTTGGAAAGGGCGGCAGTTCACTCCTGGAAAATTTGAAATGGGAGATGTAACCAACAGAATTCTTACATCAGCGAATGCTGCACTCTACGGCATTATTTGTTCGGCAGTGACCAGTATGGGGTATTCACCGCATATAGGGTTCATCCACTCTGGCAGTCCTTTACCATTTGTCTATGATATGGCAGATTTATACAAAGAAGAGCTATCAATTGATCTTGCCTTTGCATTAACAGCACCTATGGCAGGCTCTTATGACAGGCATAAAACTGCTACTGAGTTTCGGCGCAGAGTTATCGATAGTGATTTGCTTGCCTGTATTGGGCCAGATATTGAGGAAATGCTCGGGAGGCCATGATGCTTGTTGTAATCGCCAATGATTTGCCCCCCGCAGTACGGGGTAGAATGAAACTTTGGTTCGTTGAACCACGGGCAAACATGTTTGTGTCCGGCGTCAAGAATTCAGTTGCTAAAAAAGTTGTTGAATATCTGCACAAACATTGTCCTTCTGAATCTGGATTGATGATTTTCAATAGCAGCAGTTCCACCCCAGGGTATGAGATTTATGGCCTTGGTGACACGCGCAGAGATGTAATTGAGATATCCGGGTTGCAGTTGGTAGTTGAAAAGAATTCTGTACCTTCCAAGCCTTCAGACACACCACAAGCGTCCTGAGAGCCCAGTAAATTCCAGTGTCTTCCCCATGCACGTGGGGGTGTTTCTGGCGAGTATCTTGCTTTCGATCTGCGCTATCTGTCTTCCCCATGCACGTGGGGGTGTTTCCAGTATTGGTATGATTAAAGGATTTTTCAAGCGGTCTTCCCCATGCACGTGGGGGTGTTTCTAGTTCATCAGAAAGAGCTATTCGGCTAACTGCGTCTTCCCCATGCACGTGGGGGTGTTTCTATGCGCTGGTGA
>CAINOC010000083.1 GCA_903851385.1 uncultured Chlorobiaceae bacterium
AGTTTCCTGCGGGTACGTTTACCAATAGCTTCACACAAGGCAATTGCTTATCCTGCATGTACTGGCGGTCTCAACTGACTGAACAGTTGGTCTGTTTGTCAGACAACTCCACAACAAGACTTTCACGTCGCACAGTCCCATAGGTACTATTCCCCAGCCAGCGGCTATCTTTCTTCCCCCAACCCTCAGTACCCAGAACTCAGCACTCAGTACCTTCTTTCCTCAGCACTTTCTTAACAACATTCCCAACATCTACCAACCCAGCTGTGTTGATTCGTATCGTAATCGCCTCCTCTTCCACTGTCAACGCTTCCTGCTTTTCAAGCTGTGACAAAAGCACCGCGATATCAGCTTCAGATGCATCGTTCCCCATCAGATAACGCTTCTCTACTCTTTCGATAAGCACCTCTTTAGGGGCATGAAAGTGCAGAATCCTGCATTCGCAATGCAACTGTCGGCCTGCCTCCAAAAAAAGTTGCCTGCTTTCAGCAGTGAGAAAAGTTGCATCCACAATTACTCTCAATCCTTCCGCCATGCAGAGTGTTGCAACATCAAACAGTCGTTTATAAGTCAAATGACCGTTCTCTTCACTATACAGGGAAGCATGTGCTGTTTTGTCGCTTCTTTCCAGTGCCTTGAGACCCGCAAGCCTTTTTCTCTCAATATCCGAGCGAATATGCACACATTGCAGTGTTTGAGCGATTTCACGTGAAAGGGTGGTTTTTCCGCTTCCCGAAACTCCGGAAGTCAGAATCAGCAATGGCTTTGGTTTATGGCAGTAGTGCTCTGCAAGTTGGAGGTAAGAAAAATGTTCCTGTAGAATTCTCTCCCTGGTGAACGGTTCGGTGGTTTGCGTGTAGCGGATTGCGGTGACTTTTGCCCTTACCATAGCTCTGTAAACGCTATAAAACCTGAGCAGGGGCAGAGCACCGTAATCACCGGTTTCCGTCAGATAGTTGTTCAGGAGCCTCCATGCAAATACAGGGTATCCGGCATGTTCAAGATCCATAAAAAGAAAAGCGAGATCGCTGATAACATCGATTATGCTGAGATTATCATTGAACTCGATACAGTCAAAAATATAAATCCTGTTTTTCCACCATACCATATTGCCGGTATGCATGTCACCGTGGCATTGACGGATAAAACCTCCTCGTTGTCTCTCCAGAAAAAGAGGATTGAGCCGATGATGTTCTTTGACGGTCCAATCTTTCAGGGATTCAAGCCTGAGTGCTTCGTCCCTGTTTGACGATGCCGGTGCAGTGTGGTCGAAATTGGCAAGCATCGGTTTTATAAGATTATCCGGATGACCGAATCCCGTTTCAGGCTTTACACCGGGAATGCTTTGATGAAATCCGGAGATAAGGGATGAAAGCATATCGACATGCATTGTATTGAGCATGCCTGATGAAAGCATCCTGTCAAGCTCCATCGTTCTGTCAAAACGCACCATCTTAACGGCATAATCGACAATTTTTCCATCGCCGTCTATAAATAAAGAGTTTCCCGATTGCACAACAGGCACTACAGAGAGGTAAATTTCAGGGCAAAGTCTTCTGTTGAGCCGAAGCTCCTCATTGCAGAAGTATCGCCGTTTCTCCAGCGTTGAAAAATCAAGAAACCCGAGGTCCACGGGCTTTTTTACCTTGTAGGCAAATGATTCTGTGAGGAATATCCACGAAATATGGGTTTCTACAACCTCAATCGCTCCCGTTGCATGAGGATATGCATCACTGTGTCTCAGAGCCGCTGCTAAATGCTCCATCGCGCTCCTTCGCTAATTACAAAAAAACAATCGAATGGATAAGGTTTAAAAAAAATGTAAATTAAAATTTTGGTGTACAGCTATGTTGTTCCTCTTACTTATCGATTCAACCCACGCCCATGATCCATCTTTCAAAGATACTCTGTCCGACCGATTATTCCTCAACATCGGATAACGCTGTACGGTATGCTGTAGAATTTGCAAGAAAAGTCGGTGCACATATCAGGTTCATTCATATCCAGACTGCAGCAAATCCTGTTACGAAAGGCGCGACACTTCAGGATGGATCCATAATTGACCAAATAGAAGAGGATGATGTTCTTCCGGAAAGTTTTTCCTCAATCCTGATGGCAGAAAAGCAGAAAGGGCTGAGTGCCGATATCCGCGTTCTTAAGGGCGAAGCCTCTAAAGTTATCACTGACCAGGCAAAGTCATGGGGTGCCGACCTTATCATCATGGGTTCCCATGGTCGCAGTGGACTGCATCGGCTTATCATGGGCAGTGTAGCCGAAGATGTATTCCGCTCTTCCGATATTCCCGTTTTACTCGTTAAACAGGACGCAGCTACAAAAATTGTTTCTGAATGATTATTCAATATTCTCAGTCCATATAAATTTTTTTATCGGCCATGAAAAATTTCAGGGAATCAATACTTGCTCTTATTACCGAAACATCGGCAAACCTTCCAAGTGATGTACGGTGTTCCATTGCCGACGCTATTGAGCGTGAGGATCCAAAGTCTCAGGCGGGTCTTGCCATGTCAACCATATCAGTCAATATCGATATGGCCGTTGACAATATCTCGCCGATATGCCAGGACACCGGCATGCCGACCTTTTTCATCCATACTCCTCAAGGCGCAAATCAACTTCAGATGAAGCGCGATATAGAGCTTGCTATTGTGGATGCCTCAAAAACCGGTAAACTCCGTCCAAATGCGGTTGATGCATTAACAGGCAAAAACTCAGGCAATAATCTAGGCTTCCATTTTCCTGTTATCCACTTTGAACCATGGGAAAAGGAAGAGATTGAGGTTAAGCTTATCCTCAAAGGGGGAGGCTGCGAGAACAAAAATATCCAATACTCTCTGCCTGCCGAAATTCCGGGTCTTGGCAGTGCATCCCGTGATCTTGATGGTGTTCGCAAATGCCTCCTTCACGCGGTGTTCCAGGCTCAGGGTCAAGGTTGCAGCCCTGGTTTTATCGGTGTTGGAGTCGGTGGCGACCGAACCAGTGGATTTGATCTTGCCAAACAGCAGCTGTTGCGCAGAATTGACGACCGAAACCCCGACACTGAACTTGACAGACTTGAGCAGTATATTCTTGAAAAAGCCAATACGATGGATATCGGCCCGATGGGATTTGGCGGAAAAGCCACTCTTCTTGGCTGCAAAATCGGAAAATCGCACAGGGTTCCGGCAAGCTTTTATGTTTCTGTCGCTTATAACTGCTGGGCATACCGCAGGCTTGGAGTCTTGATTGATCCTCAGTCAGGCTCAATAACCAGCTGGCAGTATCGTGATACCAGTGAGATCAAGCGAATGGCCAAAGGAGAAGGTATGCCATTAACAGGTAAAGAGGTCACACTTCAGGCGCCTGTCACTGATGACGAGATCCGTAGTCTGAAAGTCGGTGATGTAGTGCTCATCAATGGAACCATGCATACCGGACGCGACGCCTTCCATCACTATGTCATGCACCATGATCTTCCCGGACCTATCGATACAAACGGAGGAATTCTCTTCCATTGCGGACCTGTTGTCATGAAAAATGCTGACGGAACCTACAGGGTTACCGCAGCCGGCCCTACCACATCGAGCCGTGAAGAGCCTTATCAGGCCGATGTTATTAAAAAACTGGGCTTGAGGGCAATCATAGGTAAAGGTGGTATGGGCCCTAAAACACTTAAAGGGCTCCAGGAACATGGAGCGGTCTACCTCAATGCCATTGGAGGCGCAGCCCAGTATTACGCACGCTGCATTACAAAGGTGACCGGTGTGGATTTTCTCGAAGAGATGGGTGTCCCTGAAGCAATGTGGCATTTAGAGGTTGAGTCATTCCCGGCTATTGTCACCATGGATGCTCATGGGAACAGCCTGCACAGTCGTATTGAAGAGGACTCCTTCACGCAGCTTAGTACATTCGCCGTGGACCCTCACTGACCAGATATTGGTCAATGTCCCATTTTAATATGGAAAAGATAAAAGGTATCGATCCCTGCCGTTAAGCATAATTGTTTTATAACGGCAGGGATTTGATTCCAGTAATTATTATTGAATTGCATTGTTTAACCGCAAAGAGCAGGATATATGAAAAAAATCAGATTTATGGATGTCTCTTTTCGTGACGGCTTTCAGTCATGTTTTGGCGCCAGGGTAAAGACGGAAGATTTCCTTCCTGCTTTGGAAGCTGCCGTTCATGCCGGTACAGACAACTTTGAAATAGGCGGAGGTGCCCGTTTTCAGAGTCTCTACTTTTATTGCGAAGAGGATGCATTTGCCATGATGGATGCAGCTCGCAAGATTGTCGGACCGGACATCAACCTTCAGACACTCTCAAGAGGTGCGAACGTTGTCGGTCTGGTATCTCAATCCCGTGATATTATTGATCTTCATGCCCGACTTTTCAAAAAACACGGAATAACCACTATCCGTAATTTTGATGCGTTGATGGATGTCCGCAATCTTGCCTTTTCTGGTCAATGTATCCATAAAGCAGGACTTCGGCATCAGGTCGTTATTGCCATGATGGGTCTTCCTCCCGGACTGACCGAAACTTATTGCCATACCCCGCAGTTCTATCTCGACAAACTGCAGGAAATACTTGACGCATCCATTCCCTACGACAGTGTCGCATTCAAGGATGCTTCAGGCACTACAACTCCGGCTGTTGTCTACGAGACTATTAAAGGAGCAAGAAAGATGCTTCCCGAAGGCACCGAAATCGAGTTTCATACCCACGATACAGCTGGTATGGGCGTCGCATGCAACTATGCGGCAATTGAAGGTGGTGCTGATATTATCGATCTCTCAATGGCCCCTGTAAGCGGAGGAACGGCAGCTGTCGATATTCTTACCATGTGGCAGAGGCTTCGTGGTACAGGGTATACCCTTGACATCGATCATGAAAAATACCTTGAAGTTGAGGCTCTCTTTATTGATCAGATGTACAAATATTACATGCCGCCCGAAGCCACAGCTGTCAATCCAGTTATCTCATTTTCCCCAATGCCCGGCGGAGCCCTTACCGCCAATACCCAGATGATGCGCGACAACAATACGCTTCATCTCCTGCCCCAGGTCATAAAAAACATGCGCGAAGCGGTTGTGAAAGGCGGCTACGGTTCATCCGTTACTCCCGTTTCCCAGTTCTACATCCAGCAGGCCTTTGCCAATACAATACAGGGTCCATGGAAAAAGATCACCGACGGATATGGCAAGATGGTACTCGGCTATTTCGGTCGTACTCCTGCAAGTCCAGATCCCGAAGTTGTCCGTCTGGCATCCGAACAGCTTGGTCTTGAGCCGACAATTGAAGACGTTCACGACATCAACGACCGCAACCCTCTGCTTGGCATACCCTATAATAGTTCGCTTCTTCAGAAAGCCGGTATTGCGCAAACCGACGAAAATATTTTTATCGCTGCCACATGCGGCGACAAAGGTATTGCTTTCCTCCAGGGTGATTGTTCTACCGGCATCCGCTACAAAGCAGACATCGCAGTCGAAATCAAGGCAAAAACCAGAGCAGAAGTTGTCGCGGCTTACCACGAAGCTCACAAGCATGACGTCCACCAGGAAGAGGTTAACAAAAGGCTTGTTGATCTCTTTTCAAAGCCCGTCCCGCAGGCAAGCCCAACGGCATCGGCAACCGGCTCAAAAGTCATCTCAATGTCAGGCAACTTTACCGTCTTCGTCGACGGAGCCCCCTTCACCGTTTCATTTGCCGAAGGCTCATCCCTCAACCAACTGCCGACTGCCAACTGCCAACTGCCAACTGATTCAGAGCCTGCCGGAACCCCCGTTCTCGCCGTCATGCCCGGCAACGTGCACGCCATAGCAGTCAGCGTCGGCGATGAGGTAAAAGAAGGAGAAGAGGTCGCTGTTATCGAGGCAATGAAGATGGAAAACCCGGTCAAAGCACCCTGTTCAGGGAAAGTGCTCTCAATCACCGCAGTAAAAGGCGGTACAGTATCAATGGGCGAAGTAATGATGACTATCGGCTAACCCCAGATGCAATGGGCGGTCGGCAGTAGGCAGTAGGCAATTAAAGACTGAAAACAGTCGCAGCCACTGCCCATTGTCGCCCGAGCTCACCCTCCACGCAAATGTATAAGTCCTATAAGTCGTATAGTACCTATAAGCCCTATTCCCAAGTCTTTACTGCCAACTGATTTCACTCAGCACTCAGCACTTTTCACTCCCTACGCCTTCAACCCCACTTCGCACCCCGGGTGCAGCTCAATAAACCGTTCAACCTCTTCCCTGGGAATGTTACTGGACGAAAGTTCCAGTTTTTCAAGGTTCTGAAGATGCATGATCGGGCCTATAGAGTTGATCTGGGTATTCGATATATCCAGCTCCTCTAAATTTACCAGTCCCTCCAGAGCATCAATAGTCGTGAGAGGTGTATTCGCTATGCTTAACTCCCTGATATCTATCAGGTTTCTCAGCGGTTCAATACTGGTGATACTTGTTTTATTGCAGCGGAGATATTCGAGACTGTTTAGAGAGGAGAGAGGGGTTAAATCGACAATCTTTGAACTGTTGATTCCGAGTTCGATGAGATTTTCAAGCTCGGCGAGTGGCTCAATAGAGGCAATTCCCGTTTTATAACAACTGAGTTTTTCAAGATTGATGAGGTTCTTCAGAGGTGCAAGATCCTCGATCTCCGTTTCAGAACAATAAAGTTCCTCAAGATTAAGCAGGCCCTTAATCGGTTCAAGTGAGCGAACTTGCGTGCTCGATATCCAGAGGAGTTTCAGATTTTTAAGGTTTCGCAGAGGTTCGAGGGACGAAAAGTCGCAATCGAAAGCATAGAGGCGTTGCAGTTTCTCGAGATGCGACAGAGGCTCAAGACTTTCAACAGGTGATTCATCGCAACGAAGCTGCTGGAGCTTTTCAAGTACTCTCACAGGTAAGAGGTTGTGAATTCTCCGGTTATCACAACGAAGATGCGTGGTCTCAAGAAAGTCAAGTAACTCCTGTTCGGATGGATCACGTACAATTTTCAGTGTTGTTTTAACAATATCTTTCCAGTCATCGGTCATGGAATTCCACCATTTTCTTCGAGCCTGGCTCTCTCGCAGAAGCTCTGCTTTGCTAATGGTACGAAGAAACTCATTTTCATCAGTTCGGGATGGAATCTGTCGTGTATGTTCCTGATGGCAGCTTTCGTCTGAAATATCTGAAGGTGGGGGTGTTTCGCAATTAAGTTTTTCCGTAAGGCAGTTAATATACCATGCTGCCTTTTTATCCTCAATGTTCTGATTGTGCAGTTCCCGTGATTGCTGGTCAAGTGAGGAGATATCTTCAAGTATATCATTTCCACAACGAGGGCATACGGCACTCTCCATGGTGAGCGGATAGGCGCAAACTGGGCATTGATTATAGGTGTTTTGCTCCAAAACGATAGGGTGGTTAATTTATTGAAAGGGCACAATGTAGCATATTGTTAAATAATAAGAAAAAAAGCGTTACCGACATATAGAGAGGAATAAAACACAGCGATAATTTTCTCCTGAGAGCTAAAGTCTCATGATGTGAGGACTGTATAAACTTATACAATAAAACGAGTGTTTATTATATAAGATTTATATATAAATATTTGAGATCGAGTCTCATAATGAGTGATAAACAGGTTGGGAGAGAGTGTTATGCTAGAGCGTACTTTACAGGGGATTTTGTCTCCCGCGTCAGTTTCTGAGCAACTGCTTACTCTGTCGGATGAACCATGGTTGTTAAGGCGAAAAGGCTTCCGGAATACCCGAAAAAGCATTCAGGTCAATGAAACTCTTTTGACTATTGGCAACGGTTATCTCAATATCAGGGGAAGTCTTGAGGAATTGCCACCCGAACATGCCGGAGGGATGTATTTAAGCGGTATTTATGATAAGTCTGAAGCCGCAGTTGAAGGACTGGTCAAGTGTCCTATGTGGACCGATGTATCGATATGGAGTGAGGGGCATAAATTCTGTCTCTCAACCTGCAAAACACTTTTCCATGAGCAGATCCTTGATATGAAAAAAGGAGTCCTGCACCGACTTACCACCTTTAAAAACCCTTCAGGTCAGATTATCACTCTTGAAACCATACGACTTGTATTTATGCACAATGTGCATTTGGGATATTTATTGGTAAAAGTCACTCCGAAGAATTTTTCCGCTCCCATTCGCGTGCTCAGTGGTTTGAATGGAGATGTCTGCAATAGAGGTTTTTTCCCTCGTGAAATGCTGAAACATCTGCAGCTTGTAAGAATTGAGCGAGGCAGGGCCTTTATGTATCTTGAAATGAAAACCCGCGAACGGGGGATACGGATTTCCGAAGCTGCTTCATGGAAGCTTGTTTCACCCTCTCTCCAGAGCTATAAGTGGGAACCAAGAATTTATGGCGAAAAGTTTACCAGCGAAATTACCATTGATGCCCAGAAGGGAGAAACCTATGTCTTTGAAAAACTTGCAGTTGTTTCCTCAAGCAGAGAAATGCCCGCCGAAGAGATGTACAAAGGCACGATCGGTAAACTTAAATCATATGTCCGAAGTGGTGCTCCCCACGAAATAGCATCTCACCTTGCTTCCTGGCAGGAAAAATGGAAGCAGGCAGACATAGTCCTTAAAGGGGATGCCGTGGCTCAGCACGCTTTACGGTTCAATATTTATGAACTCTTGATAAACGGCCCAATTCGCCCGGCAGGAATCGGCGCAAAATTTTTAAGCTCTGAGGGTTACCTGGGGCATGCGTTCTGGGATACCGAAATTTTTATCCTGCCGTTTTATATCTACAACTTTCCCGACATTGCCCGGAACCTGCTGTTATACCGCTACAATACTCTTGCAGGTGCCAAACAAAATGCCCTGAAAATGGGCTACAAAGGCGCAAAATATGCATGGGAGTCAGCTACTACAGGAGAGGATGTTACTCCGCGATTTGCCTCAAAGCTTGAGCGTACCATACGGCTGATCTATACCGGTACGGAGGAAGATCACATTGTTTCCGATGTGATATACGGAGTTGAAAAGTATTTCCGTGCCACGGGCGACGACAGCTTTCTACTGGACTACGGACTTGAAATGGTTTTTCTTACTGCCCGATTCTGGGCGTCAAGAGTTGTTAAAACTGGTGGGATATATGAAATCCGTTGTGTCATAGGTCCCGATGAGTTTCATGAGCATGTCAATAACAATGCCTATACCAATTTTATTGTAAAATGGCACCTGCGCCTTGCTGTCATGCTTTTCAGGTTTATGGGCCGAAACAATTCCGCTTTTCTTGATACTCTTGCGTCCCGTTTAACGCTCAATAGTAATGAGGTTGATTCCTGGTTTGACATCAGCAAGAGTCTCAAGTTGTCGTACGATTCAGAGACAAAGCTTTTTGAACAGTTTGACGGTTACTTTGCCCTCAAAGATTATGTAATCGAAGGGGTTGACCGTAAAGGCCACCCGATACTTCCCCCTGGTATTAATTATCGCAACATTCAGTCCACCCGCCTCATTAAACAAGCCGATGTCCTTATTATGATGATGCTTTTTCCTCATGCATTCAACAATGAGGATAAGTCTGCCAACTACGATTTTTATGAGAAACGCACAGCGCACAAATCATCTTTGAGTCACTGTATTCATGCCATAATGGGCCTTTCGGCAGCGAGACGCACAAGGGCATATGACTATTTTATGAAAACAGCACTTTTTGACTTGGAAAACCTGCATGAAAATACTGATCTGGGAATCCATGCGGCAGCGACTGGCGGTACATGGCAGACTGTGGTCTATGGTTTTGGAGGGTTTTCCATTAAGTCGGATCGACTGGTTTTGAAACCCTGGCTCCCGAAAAAATGGGAAAGTCTCTCTTTCTGTGTGCGATGGAAATCAAGAACTGTTGAAATTTCAGTTAATCACGATACAGTTTCAATACTGATTAACTCAGATGAAGAGGCGACTCTGCCGTTAACTCTCTATTGCAAAACCTATAAAATATTGACAAACCATAAAATGGTGCTCCCTTATTGTACTTCATGATGGAACCTGGTTAAAATATCCCGGACAAGGATACCGATACCTTCCCCGGTTGACAAAAAAATGTACTATTTTGACCCAAAAGCAGCCATAAAGCCTATGGCGCAAAGGGGTTCATGTTATCAATCAAACGCTGAACGGTCGTTATCTATGGATTTTGTTCACTTACATGCTCATACGCATTATTCGATGCAGAGCAGTCCTGTTTTTCCTGGAGAACTGTTTTCCTCAGCGCTGAAATATGGCATGAAGAGTATTGCTGTTACCGATTATTGCGCAATATTCAACATGCCGGAGCTGTTCAATGAGGCTAGAAATGCCGGCATCAAGCTGATCATCGGCAGTGAGCTATTGCTACTTGAAACAGATGCACACCAGCATGGTTCTGCTCCTGTCTCACCCTCGCTGGTGCTTCTTGTGCAAAATGATGCCGGATACCGAAACCTCTGCATTCTCTTGTCCAGAGCAGCAAAAGATGGTTTCGTCCATGGAATGCCTCATATAGAGAGCCGCCTCCTTGAAACCTTTCATGAAGGTCTTGTCTGTCTCTCTGCATACTCTTCAGGAAGAATAGGAAGGGCTCTTCTCTCCGGAGCAATCGATGAGGCTGAATCATTTGCATCGTACTATCATGAGATTTTTGGCAACAACTTTTATCTTGAGCTTCAACGTCATAATACCCCTTTCGATGAAACCCTGAATGCAGAGACCATTGCTCTGGCAAAAAAATTATCAATTGAGTTGGTGGCAACCAACAATATTCACTATCTCGACCGAAAGGATGCCGGATGCTACAGGGCAATGGTTGCCAACAGGACCAAGGAAAAACTTTCCAGCCAGAATCTTCTTGCACTTCCCGGCAGTGATCACTACCTGAAGACATCTGAAGAGATGAGCCGTCTTTTCAGCGACGAACACCGGGAGCTGAGTAATACCCAGCTCATTGCTGAAAAATGCACCTACAGCTTCAGCAATAAAGAGCCGATTGTGCCGCATTTTCCTCTTCCTGATGGATTTCACAATGAGTTTGACTACCTCAGTCACCTGACCTGGGAGGGTGCAAAAGAAAAATATGCCGATTCCGAAAAAGAGGGTATCACTGCTGATGAAGTCCGGTCAAGAATAGAGCTTGAGCTCGGTGTTATCGAAAAGATGGGCTTCAGCTCTTATTTTCTCATCGTCAGTGACCTTATCGCCGCCTCCCGTCGTCTTGGATACTCAGTCGGTCCCGGTCGTGGGTCTGCCGCCGGCAGTATTGTGGCCTACCTTACCGGAATCACCCGGATCGATCCTTTGAAATACAAGCTGCTTTTTGAACGGTTTTTAAATCCCGAGCGCTCTTCCATGCCGGATATCGACATCGACTTCACCCCGGTTGGCAAGCAGAAGGTTCTTGAATATACGGTCGAAAAATATGGAGCAGAGAGTGTTGCAAAAGTCATTGCCATCGGTACGCTTGGCGCCAAGGCGGCCATCCGAGATGCAGGCAGGGTTCTTGAAGTTCCTCTGCCCCTGGTCGATAAACTTGCCAAACTTGTTCCAACGAGGCCGGGCATCACCCTTGAAAAAGCGTTGAACGAAGCCAGGGAGATGAAAGAGTATTCGGAGAGCACACCGCAAATTCGTGAACTTATGAACCATGCTCGTGCTCTTGAGGGTCGGGCGCGTAATGTTTCAATGCATGCCGGAGCTGTTGTTATTACCGATGGTCCGCTTGAAGAGCAAGTACCGCTCTATGTATCCAATAAGATTGAAACCGAAGTACGGAAATTTGCTGATGAATTTGATCTTGATGAACCGGAACATACTAAAGCGAAAAACTCTGATGGCACTGACGAAAAGCAGGTCGTCACCCAGTTTGACAAAAACTGGATAGAGACAGCCGGGCTCCTCAAGATTGACTATCTGGGCCTTGAAACCCTTGCTGTTATCGATGAAACCCTCAAAATGATCAAGCGGCGGCACAACCTCGATATCGAGCTTGAAAAAGTCCCCATGACCGACCGCAAAACCTTCCGCATTTTCCAAGAAGGCAAAATGGCTGGCATTTTTCAGTTCGAATCATCCGGCATGCAAAGCTATATGACACGCCTTCAGCCAACCCAGATCGGCGATATCATAGCGATGAGTGCGCTCTATCGCCCAGGCGCTCTCAATGCCCGGATTGATGAAAAGCGAAATGCAGTCGATCTGTTTGTCGATCGTAAACACGGCAGGGAAGCTATCGATTATATGCACCCGATGCTCGAAGAGATTCTCAAAGAGACCTACGGTGTAATTGTCTATCAGGAACAGGTCATGCAGATATCACAGGTTATGGGCGGCTTTTCTCTTGCCAAGGCGGATAATCTTCGCAAGGCGATGGGTAAAAAGATGCCTGAGATCATGGATAAATACAAGGCCGATTTTGTTCAGGGGGCTATAAAACAGGGTGTCCACGATACGCTTGCAACAAGGGTTTTCGAACTCATGGCCGAGTTTGCCGGCTACGGTTTCAACAAAAGCCATTCGGCTGCCTATGGAGTTCTTGCCTACTGGACCGGATATCTCAAAGCCCACTATACGATCGAGTTTGTGACAGCCGTTCTGAATAGTGAAATAGGTGATACAGAACGTATGAAACACTTGACCGATGAGGCTAAAAGTTTTGGAATATCTACGTTGCCGCCTTCGATCAATAAAAGTGATGCACTCTTTTCAGTTGAAGATGTTGACGGGCGATCATACATCCGGGTTGGACTCAGCGCAATCAAGCAGGTTGGGGGAGCTGCAAGGGCAGTCGTAACCTCTAGGCTCCGTCGAAAGCGTGACTTTACGAACCTTTTTGATCTGGCCGTATCGGTCGATCTGAGGGTCATGAACCGCAAGGCCCTCGAGTGTCTCATACTTTCAGGGGCCTTTGATGAACTCGACAAGCATCGGGCCCGTCTTATTGCCAATGTTGACAAGGCAATCAAATTCGGGCAGATGCAGAACCGCTCCGTCACTCTTGGTCAATGCGGGTTTTTTTCAGCCGAAGAAGGAGCTCAGCTTGAGGCCGAGCACTACCCCGATATGGAGTCTGCCGAAATGATGCCCGAACCTGAAAAGCTTTTGCACGAAAAAAAACTGGTCGGGTTCTATCTGAGCCATCATCCGCTTACTCCATACCGGCGGGATTGGCAGGCATTTGCAACACTCCAGCTTCAGGCTAAAGAGGCTGTCAAGTCAAAACAGTATAAAGTGATAGGGGTTATTGTTTCAGTCAAGCCTTATCAGGACCGTAAAGGCAAGCAGATGCTTTTCGGTTCTATCGAGGACTTTACCGGTAAAGCAGACTTCACTGTGTTTGCAAGTCTCTACGAGCAGTACGGTCATCTTATCAAACCCGAAGAGGTGTTGATGCTTGTTGTCGAAGGGGAGGTGAGTGGTGGCATGCTCAAACTGCTGGTCAGAGAGATCGTACCGATAAAAAAGGTAAGAGAGGGTCTCGTCAAAAAAGTTATTCTTAAAATCGATGCCGACGATCAGCAGCAGCTCGAAAAGCTTGTAGCAGTAAAACGGATCTTTGACCGAAACAGGGGAGGGACGCAAGTCGATTTCGAAGTCAAGGCACAGTCTGGTGAAAATATTGAAACACTCACACTTTTTGCACGCAGTATTCCCATCGACCCTGCCGAAAGCACCATTGAACAGCTTGAGGAAATTCTTGGCCCCGATAATGTGCGGATTTCAGGGTAGTCTTGTATAAATAATAAATTATTTTTATTACTTTCTTCACTGTTCGATTGTATGGATAGCAAGTTTTAAACATTCATTAATTCAAAGGGGTAGATAAAAAATGAGCGGAAAATATTTTGTAGCAACCGACCAGAATTTCCAGAAAGAGATCCTTGAATCAGATAAAGTTGCCTTGGTCGACTTCTGGGCGGCATGGTGTGGTCCTTGTATGATGCTCGGACCGGTTATTGAAGAGCTTGCCGGTGATTACGAAGGAAAGGCTGTCATTGCAAAGCTCAATGTTGACGAAAATCCTGCTACTGCAGCACAGTACGGCATCAGAAGCATTCCCTCCCTTCTTGTATTCAAAAATGGCCAGGTCGTTGGTCAGATGCTTGGTGCTCTGCCGAAAAACCAGATCTCCAAAAAAATCGACGAGCATATCGCCTGAAACGCTCATTGCCTAAACTCGCCATATATCCCGGTTCCCGCACCGGGATGAATGGCTAGCCTTCATCCTACCCACTCCCCGATAGCCCTTCCAGAATAATCGGGTAACAGCGGCGCATTACTGCGCCACCGTCCCCTAAGAACCCAGCGTACGACTTTCACCGTACTGGGCTCAAGCCTCGCAAAAGCACATTGCTGTACCCAGTAAAGACAGCACACTCTTTACCTCTACATTC
>CAINOC010000084.1 GCA_903851385.1 uncultured Chlorobiaceae bacterium
CCACGAACCGCCGCGCAACGAACGGGCATCTTCATCTTTATCATACCAGTTTCCCATCCACTCCCATACATTACCAGCCATATCATACAATCCTTCGGGTGTAGCTCCTTCAGGATAGCTGCCTACAGAAGTTGTTGAGCCTACATTTTCATCAAAATTAGCTAATTTTGAAGTTGGTTCGCCCTTTTCTTCCAACCAAGGATATTGTCGAACTTTCTGTACTGGCACACCCTGCCTGCCCCCTGCTGCCCACTCCCACTCTATCTCTGTTGGTAGAAGATAGGTATTGCCTTTTTCTTTATTCTCCAAAAGAGAGAGCCACAAACAATAAGCACTTGCAGCATACCATGTTACACCAACTACCGGCTGATCATCACCGCCAAATTTTCTATCTTCATCAAACCTTGAACGAAACAAAGTGGCAAGATCGCCTTTTCCGCCATTGAGATACTCCTCAAATCCCGCATCCCATGTTTTATTTTTTGCAATTTCTATCAACTTTTCCCTGAATCCTGATGGTTCTCCGAGTGCTGCAATGAATGAACGGTAGAGCTTGTTAGTTACGGGATACTTGGCAACATAAAGATCATCTACAAACTCTTCCTTTTCTGTCAATGAATAAATGAATTTTCCGCTTGATATCAGGATATACTCCGCGTTCTGTTCAACGTCATTTCGAAATGATGGTTGTAAATTTGTAATCGTTATACTTCCGGTACATGTCACTGGTTTTTTCACACCAAATCCCAGACCATTAAGAACCTCTTCTGCCCGATCAGCAATGTCCTTGTTCTTTGCAAGGCCGCTAGCTTGGAACTCCACCAGTGCATTGAGAGCTGTAACCTTTCCAATGGTTTTCAGGCAATCGATGATTACTCGTTGGCGGCTGGAAGTTGTTGACGGGTCCAGTAGTTTTTTGCGTAGAGCATCAACCTTTTTCAGTGGTGTTTCCTCAATAATAGTTTGCAATAATAACTGCTGCTTTTGTGTCATAGCTTCACTCACTTGAGCATCGAAAAGTTTTTCCATGAATGCATCAAAAACTTTCGCATCGACAGATCCCATAAAAAACTTTAGCGATTCTTCCCACCAGTCTTCTCCGAAATGCGCTACAAGCTTGTTAAGTTGATCATACGGACGATCTTCTTTGAGTTGAACACCGGCCAGATATTCCCGAAATGATTTATGACGAAAGAGATAATCTTGACCTGCGGATTCTACGAGCAAGCCTGCACGCTTGACCAGATAGCCGCAAAATGCTTCAGGAGTCGGTGGATTCTCAAGAGTATCGAGATATTCCTGCATTGCCTTGTGCATATCCGCTTTGGCTGCTTCGTCGTTTTTGAGTATATCCTGCATCCATAGTGAGACCGGAGCAAGAACCTGCCGGGCATCTCTTGCGGAGAGCAACGGTTTAATGCTGCGGCGCTTGTCCCTAAATTCGAGCAAATAATTGAGCGCTGCTTCATAGAGTTCCACTCGGCTTTCCGGCATGTACTCCCTCTCCTTCCAGAGGATGGCCATGATCTGCAGAATCATAGGGATGGCTGCCAATTGACGCAACCCTTTGTTCTTCTCTGCTAGCAGGTGTGCGACAATTGTTTGTGTGCGCTGTTCGGCTTCTTTTGTTTGCTTTTCCTGCCACCCTGCTTCATCAAAACCCTCTTCACAAGGCTCTTTCAGAAATGCAGCCGTAAACCAGTTCCTTAAAAACCGTTCCTGCTGTTCCGGTGTGAAGTCCTGTACATCCGCCCGTTCATAGTCTGCAGCAATCTCAATTCCCTCATCCTTCCTGTAACCAGTCGCCCTCGATGTTACAACAAAACAAGCTTTACTAAACCCGCTCCATGCGTTATCAATCCATTTACACACTTCGATGCGATCTTTAGTATCGCTAATTTCATCAAGACCATCAAGCAATACCAGTGAGGTTCCGATGTTTAGGTAGTCAGTAAAAACATCTGCGGCAATAGTCTGATGGTGTTTGCCTGACCAGCTGGCGAGATTAGCTGACAGGCTATCGTAGTTACCTTCTTTATCACGAATCAGCTCACGAAGCGGCAGATAGAAGACATTGAGCGGTTCAGAAAAGCCAAGCCTTGTATAATGATCATCCTCAAGCGCGCATAAGGCATAATACTTGAGCAGTGTTGTTTTTCCTGCACCCGGATCACCAATAACAAGAAGCATCCTCAGTCTTCTCCGGTCGTGAAATGCTTGTTTCATAATCTGATCAGGAAAAAGGATATGCTCATGCCCTTCTAATCCACTCTTTTCCCTAGATAATGTTTTATTACCCTCTTGCCTATCGGAAAGGCGCAGAGGCACAAAAGTATCATCATTCAGATTAACCTTGATATTTTCAACCCCCGGCAGGCCAAGCATACGGATATAACCAAGCTCCCCTCTCAGGGCAGCCTTATAACGGCCATATTCGGTTTTATTCTGTTTCTTTTTTTCTTCTGTTTCAACTTCTTTCTGTTCCTCAATCTCAGCCCTTTTCTTTTCTGCTGCGACAGGATTACGTCTTCGCCATTGATAAACCGCGAAAAGAGCACCGAACAAAGCAACGATACCCGTAATTGTTTTAATACTCTCCTCACTGAATAATGTATGACCTCCGCCAACTAACTCATTCTTTGACGTGGCATCCCCTTTAACATGCGTTGATGTAACACTCCTGTTCTGACTCTTAACACTATTTTCCTGTGCATAGTAGGCCTACTACAGAACCTGTAGAAAAAAAGAGTATCAGCCAGATCACCCATACCATCCATGCGTGATGAAAACGTTTCATAGAATGATTCAATCAATTGTTAGTGTTGTATTTGCTGTGTCAAGCAAACCCAATGATCGCAAAAGGTTTCTGGTATTGGCCTGGCTGGCATGACCGACCCATCCGGCAAGTCGTTGCTGTGAGGTTTCAGGCTTAGAAAATATTGAGCGTTTAATCCTTTTTTTGGCCCTTCGCACATTTTCTGCAGGGAGAAGCCGGTATGACTGAAATACTTTTTGTCCAAGGAAGCACTTCCCTTGGGAAGATGGATAAATTTCCGTCCTTTGAGCATTGAGTATCAATCTGAATTTTTGCAAATACACTTCGATAGCTTCTTTCCACTCCCACAGTTCTGACTTTGCATTGGAAAACAAGACACAATCATCCACATATCTCACATACCCCTTACATCGTAATTCTTCTTTCACGTAGTGATCCAGAAAACTCAAATAGTAATTGGCAAAAAACTGACTGGTCAGGTTCCCGATAGGCAACCCCCGCCTTCTTTCATGCGGTGTAAAAAGGCCGTCTCCCGGAAAATAATGCACATGTTCGTCCTGAACATTACTGTTATCAATTACGGTGTCGATAAGCCAAAGTGTATCACTGCACGATATTTTTTTCCGTAGGATTGATTTGAGAATTTCATGATCAATCGACGGAAAATATTTTCGGATATCACACTTCAGCACATAGGCATATTTTTTCAGGTAGTACTGATATCTCTCTATGGCCTTATGGGTGCCTTTTGCTGTTCTATTGGCATAGGTATCAAAAATAAAACTCCGTTCAAGTATCGGACCAACAATAGTTATGAGTGCATGGTGCACAACGCGATCCCTAAATGGTGCTGCGCTGATCAACCTTGGCTTTGGCTTGTAGATACTGAAGGTTTTATACGTTCCAGGCTGATAGGTTTTAGTCTGTAACTCTGAAATAATCTCCCAGAGGTTCTCTTCAAGAGAATTGAAAAACAGAAGAACCGACTCTCTTTCACGCTTCCCTTTTGCCGCTTTTTGAGCCGCTGAAAGCAAATTTTCAAACGAAACAATCCCGCCAAAAAGATTTTTGCTGGTTTTCATCGCTTGTATAAGAAAAAAAACAGGCTGCTTTTTCAATTGCTTACTCAAGCAGCCTGTTTTATCTGTTCTGTTTGTGCACATCCCATAGTGGCGAAATGCCGCAGGAAAAAGAGCCAGATGTCATACCCATGAATTGTCCGCCATTCCTTGAAATAACGGCATCGTGATGGGTTTTTATACACATTGAAACGGGCATGATTAGGGCGAACAACTCGAAAACCAATGTTGTTGTTGTTCCTGTTCGGATTGTTGTTGTTCCGGGCAGAGCAACGCAGATTATCAGATTTGTTGTTCCACGAACCGCCGCGCAACGAACGGGCGAATCATTGACCGGCTCATTTCCATTATATTGAACTATTTATAGCTACTATTTTCAATCGATTTATTCAAGCTTTTTCAGCCAGCCACCAAGCATTTTCCCTAATTCAGCTATCTGGAGACTCCCAAACTCATAGGATTGGAGATTGATAAACTTCATGTCAAAACTCATACGGAACAGCAAACGTAAAAGTGTAAGCACTTCATCAGCCTGTTGCAGCAATGGTCGTTTGTTGCTGCGCATATTGGCAATAGCAAGCAGCTCTGTAAACTCCAGCACAGCATTTTCAATGCGAACCGCAATACTGAAGCGATAGCTTTTCGGAAATTTCCCTGTATGATTCAAGAGCCATTTCGAAAAGTCATACGCCTTTTTAACAATTACCATCTCATGATTCGGCACAATACTTTCCTTTCAGATTTCCAGAGATCAGACGGTCAGAATGTCAGGAAGAATGACCAGGGCGAACAACTCGAAAACCAATGACGAGGTCGTCGTTCCAGAACGGATAGACGCTGCTCCGGGCAGAGCAACGCAGATTAACAGAACCGTTGAGCCACGAACCGCCGCGCAACGAACGGGCATCTTCATCTTTATCATACCAGTTTCCCATCCACTCCCATACATTACCAGCCATATCATACAATCCTTCGGGTGTAGCTCCTTCAGGATAGCTGCCTACAGAAGTTGTTGAGCC
>CAINOC010000085.1 GCA_903851385.1 uncultured Chlorobiaceae bacterium
ATCATCAGCTCAACAGCATCTACCTTGAACTCTTTGCTGTACTGTCTGCGACTCCCGTTGCCTGTCGGTGTCATGTTTTATATCTCCTTTTGATTGAAGATATGACTTCTCACACTGTCCACGAAAATATAGCAAGTTCAAAATATCTCCATTGAATGCTCGCATAACCCTTTTACAGTAAGACAGACCCAGACCTGTTCCTCCTTTTTTACCCGATGTAAAATAGGCATCAAAAAGCAGTGAAAGGTTCTCTGGTGGTATTCCAGGCCCTGTATCCCTGACATAAACCCTGTTATGCGAGCCTCCCTTCTCAAGACGAATAGAGATTCTTGCATCTGGATATGGTTTCATGAAATAGAAGGCGTTGATAATCAGATTGAAAAGAACAAAGACATACAAGGTCTCGTCGGCTTTTATGAAAAAATCTTCATTGCAATCCAGTGTCATTTTTTGCCGGTCTTCATCTGATTCATAACCATATTCATCAAGCGCCTTTCGAGTAATGCCAAAGCAAGAGCAATACGTAAAAGAGTTGGGATCTATGATTTTATTTCTGGTTTCACTGAGAATCATGTCGACAATCTGTGCTCCACGAGCTACAGCCATCTTTCCCTGTGCTACACTGAGATAAACCTGGCCAAGACTTTCACTCGATATTTGTTCAGTTATTGTATTCGAATGTTTGATTGGAATCTCAGATAATATCCGTTCAAAACTGAATTTTACCTGTGCTAACGGATTTCGCATCTCGTGAGCAATACTTGATGCAAGGATCTGCAATACAGTGTTATTCTCTGTGGCAATAATGCCTTTCAGATTGCTTAAGCTGATCATAAATCCGGCCAAAATGGAAAACACAGCAACAATGGAATAATGACCAATATTGAATGTTGGTTCAAGGGCAAAAAAAGGAGGTATAAACTGAAATGCTATAAATGCTGCTGCTACTCCGATACCTAAATCGAACAGAAACATTAAAAAATTTGGAACAAATGATATAAGCACAAAAATCATGAAAATTTCCCAGGTCAGCCAGGGCTCATCAAAATTATTTTTGAGCGTAAAGAGTGTGATAATGAACGGAAGTATATAAATGAGCATGGTGTGCCAGTAGAAGACAAAATACTTCCCAAGAAAATTAGGGTTTCTAACTTTGAAAAGGACACCGATACAGAGCGCCACACCAACCAAGCGTACAGGCATATTTTCCCACCTGTTATGGAAAATAAATTTGTAAACAAAATAGAGCCCGAAATGTCCGATAGCTCCAATAAGAGATCCCGCAATTATATTGAAATGCGAAATCTGGGTTCCTTGACGAATAGAGGACTTTATGAAATGAATCACATGCATATGGTATCCTGATTCATTTGATTTTTGGCGCTATACTGAACGAACTCCCTGAATGGTATCAGGTAATTTTTCAACAGTGAACCCAGTGTCAAGGGTGTTTCAGAAGAGATGATCTTCATATCACAATAAGGGGGGGCAGAAAAAAGAGTATATGATTTGTTATCAGAACATACGGAAAAAAACCAGTCCTCACGTATTATCCCTGGAACTCTTTTGTAATCCATTCCTTCGGATCAATAGAGCTGGTGCAGTTCGAGTCGGCGTAGTCTCGGTGCCAGTTTTGCGGTTGTGGCAACTACAGTCAGCGTCATTATTCCACCAAAAATTACTGATGGTATCAGTCCCATCAACCGAGCTGCAAAACCTGACTCAAAAGCGCCAAGTTCGTTAGATGAACCAATAAAAATGCCGTTTATAGCCGAAACCCGGCCGCGCATAGCATCGGGTGTCACTAATTGCATGATAGTTGTGCGCATAACCACCGATACCCCGTCGCAAACTCCCGAAAGCAGCAAAAGCAGGCCTGCAATCCAAATGTTCGTTGATACGGCAAACGAGATGATACAGATGCCAAAGCCAGCGACAGCAGCCAGCAGCCATTTTCCGGCATGGAGATTGATCGGGTGGCGTGAGAGAAGTAACCCGGTTATCAAACCGCCAATTGCTGGAGTTGCACGAAGCACTCCAAGCCCTTCCGGACCATAATGAAAAACATCATGAATAAAGGCTGGCAACATGGAAACAGCGCCCCCGAAGAGCACCGCGAACATATCAAGTGACTGTGCCCCAAGAATGATCTGATTACTGAACACAAAGCGTAATCCCCCGGAAATGCTGGTAAAAATCGGTGTGCTCTCTGCTGATGGCGGTTCCTCTATACGTATAGAGAACAGCAGCGCTGCAGCGGCTAGGCATAGGGTAGTTGCAACACTATAGGAAATAGTTTTTCCTGCCAATCCGACCAGGATACCCCCTAAAGCAGGCCCTGTCACCAATCCCAATTGGAATACAGAGCTACCGATTCCAGAGGCTCGGGCATACTGATCACGTGGTAAGATCAGTGCAAACATGGCGCTGTATGATGGTCCGATAAATGCTCGCGCAACTCCGCCAATAGCAATAGAACCGTAAATCCACCAAGAAGGATTGCCGCTTATCCAGCCAGCCGAAACAGCAGTAAGCGTCAGCGCATTGACCACTAGCATCAGGCAGGCAAATACTCCGAACAAGCGTCGGGAATAGTGGTCTATCGCATGGCCTGCGAACAGTGCGCACGAGAAGTAGGGAATGACTTCTGCAAGTCCAATCAAACCAAGTGCAAAAGTGTCATGAGTCAGTTCGTAAATGTGCCAGCCCACAACAATCGCCATGATCTGATAGGCGAGAACAATTAAAATCCTGAAAGATAACAGCTTGAGAAAAGCGTGATTCGAAGTAACCGGCAATGGCATGAATATGTTGTCCTTTTTTAGTAGAGTGTTTTTTGGCAAAATGAGGTGTACTTTACAAAACGTCTCCCCTCATTCATCCGTTGTTACCTATAAAGATCAATATATTAAGAGCTTGCAAGTGAATATCAAAAAATACCGCATATATGGTATCCTGACACTGAAACCTCTTGCTGGTATTGTCAAAACAACTTTGTAAAGTGAACATAGTGTTGTAAATTTGCGCCTGATCGAATGGTGAGTATGAACACCTTTGAGTTCGATGCCTGTCCTTTCCTTCTTAATATCAATGCCGGGTTTCGTCAACGTCCAACTCAACGGATATGGATTTTTTTTCCGTTCTCTACTACCGGTTTAAAAAAGTTTGGAAATCGATTCGTCTCTACCTTGTTATTGCAGGCCCTGGTCTTGTCGTGATGATTGCTGACAATGATGCAGGCGGCATTACTACCTATGCGGCAACAGGAGCAAAATATGGTTACCACCTGATATGGTTCCTGCTTCTTCTTATTCCAGTGGCATATTACGTCCAGGAAATGACGGTTCGGCTTGGTGCGGTTACCAAGCGAGGCCATGCTGAGGCTATTTTTGAAAGTTTCGGCGCATTCTGGGGATGGTTCTCGCTTATTGACCTCATGTTTGTGGACTGGCTGACGCTGGTCACTGAATTTGTCGGCATGACTGCAGCGCTGAGCATATTCGGTATTCCAGCTTGGGTAACCGTGATTCTGGTTGTACTCCTTATGAGCATAATAGTTCTGAACGGTCGATATTGGACATGGGAAAAGATTGCTTTGGGATTTTGCCTGCTGAACCTGATTTATATTCCAGCAGCATTCATGGTTAATCCATCCATTGCCAGCATAGTTGGTCAGGGATTGATACCCAATCTGCCTGGTGGATTCAATAATGAGCTGTTTTTTTTGCTCATGGCCAATATCGGAACAACCATTGCCCCGTGGATGCTGTTTTTTCAGCAGAGTTCAGTTGTTGACAAAGGCTTGCAGGAAAAAGATATCAAAATGGGCAAACTTGATACCTTTATCGGCTCAATCATCACCGTTGCCGTTGCGATTTTCATAGTGATTGTAACTGGGACACTCCTGAACGGAGCACCAATCGATGATGCCGCAACCGCAGCAAGAATGCTGATGAAAACCAACCACTATATTGGGGCATTCATGGCTATTGGGTTGTTTGACGCCGGTCTCTTGGGGGCAATCTGTATCTCACTTGCAAGTTCATGGGCTTTCGGTGAAATCTTTGGATGGGCACACTCGCTTAATACCAAGGTCAAGGAAGCACCCTGGTTCTATATTTCGTTTTTTATTACTCTGGCGACGGCCGGTGTTGTTCCTCTCATACCTGGAGCTCCGCTTGTGCTCATAACGCTTTTTGTTCAGGTTGTAGCGGTGACTCTCTTGCCTGCAGCACTGGTCTTTTTGATATTGCTGCTCAACGATAAAAAGACAATGGGCGAGTATGCCAATACCAATTTACAGAATATTGTCAGTACCTTGATCGTTGTCTTGATTATCATACTTTCCACGTTGTATGGCATAAGTGCGCTTTTTCCTAATCTTTTCAAGTAATTGAGGCGGTCAGATTATGAGGATGCTCAAACAGTTTATCAGCAAGATCCGCGAGATCAACCAGCGCTATGCCAAACCAAAGATTGAAATGTCAAAAGGCGTCAGTTTTTCCTTGGCGGTTCTCAGGATTTATCTTTTTGTGTTGGTGCTTTTGATGATCTACAAATTTATCACGGTTTTATAAAATCCCAAACACGACAACATGGTTACTATACTGGATCGTGAATTTTATCTGACCGAGATTGTCGGACGCCGAGTCTATCTGAAAACACGCTCAATCGGCAAGCTTAAAGATGTTGTTATTCAGGAGAACGCTGGTAAAGTCCCGGAAGTTACCCACCTGCTGGTTCACCAGCCCTACGGTGACCCTCTTCTGCTGTTGCCTTGGGATAAAATCACCTTGATATCCAATACGGAGATTGTTTCGGAAATCACCAGCGCCGAAGGATACGAACTGAATCCCCTCGACAACTATATTTTTCTGAAAGACTATATCCTTGACAAGAAGATACTTGATATGGATGGCCATGAGGTTGAAGTGGTCTATGATGTCAAGCTTCTGTTTCAGAACGACCGGCTTTTTGTCACTGATGTAGACTTCAACCGGTTTCGCATACTTCGCCGGATGGGTTTTAAAAATCTTGCCAATTATCTTGCCAAAAACAAAGAAGGATCAAGTATCTCTTGGCTCTATGTACAACCCTTGCCGGATACGATTGGCAGTTTTGAAGGCAATGTCAAGCTCAATGTACTCAAGGAAAACATCAACGATATCCACCCGGTCGATCTGGCTGATATTCTCGAGGAGCTGGACGGCAGCCAGCGTATGGCAGTATTCAATCAAATAGAACCGGAACTGGCATCAGATACCCTTGAAGAGGTTGAGCCGAGAGTGCAGCGTGAGCTTATCCGTTCAATGGAAAAAGAGCGGGCAGCCGAATTGATTAACGAAATGAGTCCTGCTCAGGTTGCAGATATTCTTTCAGTGCTGCCAGCTTCTGAAGCCGATGAGATTATTGAGTTTGTTGACAGTGAAAACAAACAGAGAGTGCAGCAGATGATTGATCAGCACGATGAAAACATCATGCTTTACTCTACCCAGCAGGTTATTAAACGACCGTCAGAGACAATAGTCCGTGATGTCATCAACAATTATCGCGACGTTGCAGGTGACATGGATGTCATCATGTATGTGTATGTTGTCAATGAAGAGAATATCCTTCAGGGAGTTGTTGATTTACGGGAGCTTATTGCCGCTGAGCCAGAACAGACACTTGGGGAAATTATGACCGATAACCTCATCACCCTCAGTCCGGATGATACCCTGCAGGATGCGGTGGACATGTTTTCACGGTACTCCTTCCGTGCTGTACCGATAACCGATGAGAGTGATCACTTGCTTGGTGTTGTTTCTTTCCACGATATTAAGGGGGTTAAGCCTCGATTGGATTAATTACCTCTGAGACACAGAGCCAGTCATCTCCCTTCACGAAAATATAGAGTATAGCAGGCTATAGCGTTACTCTATAAAGATTAAAACACTGAATTTCAGGATCTTTTTCACGATATGGCCGATACTTCACGATATAAAGAACAGCCGCAGTATACAGATCAGGATCTGGTTAAACAGACTCTTGCTGATAAAAATGCGTTTGCTGCAATCGTTCGTCGATATGAAGCTCCTCTTTTACGATATATAAGCCGATTGGGATGCCGCGATACCAATGCAGCACAGGATTTGCTGCAGGAGATCTTCATCAAAACCTACATTCATCTCAATGATTATGATCACTCCCTTCAGTTTTCATCGTGGATTTACAGAATCGCACATAATGAAATAATCAGCTCATTTCGAAAGGAAAAGAATCTCCCAAGTGTATTAGAGAGAGAGGGCGATTTATTTCTTTTTGAAAAAGTTGTTGATGATTTAGAGCTGTCGGACGAGGGTGGTCAAAAGCATTCGGCAGCGGCAATACAGGCGGCTGTTGACCGGCTTGATCCTAAAAGTCGTGAAATCATTGTTTTAAAATTCTTTGAAGAAAAGCGCTATGAAGAGATATCAGATATTTTACAAATACCTGAGGGAACAGTTGCTACAATGATTAATCGTGCCAAGAAAAAGATAAAAAGTTATTTAGAAGAGCGTTAGATATCATGATTATGCTTAAGGATAGATCAAAATCAATTCTGGAAGAAATCGAAAAAAGAAATGCAGTGCCTATTCCACGTTGGCACTTCGTTCTTCAGCGATTCGGTTTTTGGCTGCTCGCTGCAATTTCAGTCGTAACCGGCAGTATTGCGATGGCCACAGCTATTTATGTTTTCATTGATAACGATTTCATTGAGGATCATCAATACATCAACCTTTTTTTGTCAGAACGGCCATTAATTGCCGAAATAGTAGCAAGCATCCCCTATGTATGGTTAGCAACTCTTGCACTTTTTACCATTGTAGCCTATTTCGGATTTCGGCATACGAAAACAGGCTATCGTTATGCTACAACTAAGGTTATAGCTGGGGCTCTGTTCGCAAGTCTTTTGCTCAGCGTTGGGTTGAATACGATTGATGTCGGCAAGTATATTCACCGTTATCTTATTGAAAATTTACATGTGTATAACAAGCTGGTATATGCCAATGAACACCGATGGACGCACGCAGAAAAAGGTTTTCTTGGAGGGAAGGTTATTGGGTACCAGAAGGAAAAACATATCCTTGTTATAAAAGATTTTAACAAAAATATCTGGCAGATTGATATCAACAATACCGAGGTTCGGCCCGGCACCCATCTTCTTCCAGGTAAACAGGTGAAAATTACAGGCGTGGTCATTGCGGCCCAGACCTTTAAAGCATATACCATACAGGGCTGGTCAAAGAGATATCATAAGCGCCCTGTTCCAGTGCCAAAAATTGCACCAATCAAGACAGTTAAGGATACCTTGATTCCGTGATCGCTTTCGGGGTTACAGGAGGTTCATAATAGTGTCGGCTATAATTGTCGTAGCTCCGGTTCTCTCTTTAACGAATGATTCAGCAACCCTTCCTCTCTTCTCTCTTTCAGAGGAATTGGTAACAATCTCGTTCAGTGCAGCTGACAGCGTCGCCTGATCGTGAATGACGGTAGCTCCGCCTGCGCTGACGAGACCTTCTGCTTCAGGAGAGTTGTGATAGCGGGGGCCAAACACCACTGGAATGCCATAGACTGCTGGCTCTAGCGTGTTATGGACATTGACGCCGAATCCTCCACCGACATAAGCTATCGAAGCTATTGAATAAAGCTCTACAAGATAGCCTGTCTGGTCTATGACGAGAACTTCCCGTTCAGGATCAAATTTTTCATTCATAGCCGAAACCTTCACAAACGCGATAGAGCGGTTTTGAAGATCCCGGGTGAGTCGCGTCATATTTTCAGGGTGTACTTGATGTGGCACAAGAACGAGTGATGGGCGCACTGCCAGCTCCAGCCATGCATCAAGGAGTAATGTAGTGTCCTTCTCCCACACGCTTCCGGCAACCAGAACAGTCTTGTTTTCAAAGAAAGGTTTGATATGATCAACCCTCCCAGTGTTTTTACTGCGTTGTAAAACCTGATCAAACCGTGGGTCTCCTGCAGTCTCAGCTTGCTGGCACATGAATATCTTCTTGAAAGCAAGAGTATCCTTTGAATCTACCGTATAGATATGATCGAACAGGTGGAAAATGCCTGTATAAAAGCTTTTCACCATCGGCTTGAAATACGGAGCATTTTGTTGCAGCACCGCCGCAGCGAGAATCAGTTTTGTTCCATATTGTTTGGCTTCCAGAAGATGGTTTGGCCAGAAGTCATAGCGCATGAGAAGCAGTACATCAGGCTTGAGCAGCGAGATCAGCTTTTTTGCATTGGCGCGCGAGTCCAAAGGAAGGTAAAAAACTGCAGCGGCATCCGAGAAGTTTTTTCTTGCGTTGTATCCTGAATCAGACAGAAAAGAGACAAAAAAGATAATGTCCGGTCGTTTTTCTTTCAAAGAAGCAATTATAGGGCGTGCTTGCTCGAATTCCCCGACAGAGGCAGCATGAATCCATACCCTGAAAGCAGAAGCGGGTAAATGTCTGATTTTAGTTTCAAGTTTATCTATCATGCCCTTGCGAACCTGGAAAAAAGTTCGAAGTTTAGGGAAAAGTGGGCTGAATAGTTTTGCGGTACCGTGAAAAAACGGGAAGAAAAGGGTATAGAAAGAGAGGAAGAAACTATGCATAACAAAATGTTTCATATAACAGCAAGAGCCGTATCCTTATAAGCCTTTATAATATGACGCGTTATTCTCTGCTCTTGGCTTTGCTTTGTGGTGATAATTTACAGGAAATTTACAATTCAAAAACAAGCAAGTTTGCCGCAAGTAATATAAAGTTTTTCTTTAACCAGCGTTATTTATTGATACCACCCATCCACCGTCATCCGCCCCTCCCGCAAGAGCCCCTCTATCCGCAAGCGCTTGGGATTGACGCAAACTGAATTTTCTTCGCGGTTTGGCTTTGATGTGCGGGCGGTACAAGATTGGGAACAAAAACGCCGTCAACCGGATCGGGCAGCACGGGTTCTTTTAACCGTCATTGCCCACGAACCTGAAGCAGTCAGCAGGGCTTTAGCGCGTTAGGGACAATATTCAAAAGCCTTGCACGATTATGGTTTTGAAATAATCACCCAATCACGACAAGCGTATCCATCTCCACCTCAACTACAGGCGGCACCTCACTGCGACCCCACCGCTCCGGCCACTTCCGCTCAAGTATCCAAGCCGCAGCAAACCAACTCGTCAACGAAGCTTTTTTAATTCAGGATGAGATTGCGGATTCCAATGCATCCAACAGTGCAGCGTGTTTCACCGGATTCTGTGCTTTCAGTTTAACGATATTTGCAAGTTTCCATTGAACAGCTGGCATAAGGTGCAGCGTTTTTAACGGGAGAAGGTCCCAGTCTGGTTCCCCGGTTTTAAAGCTCAGAAGAAAAGATCTATCATCAGCAGTCAAGGAATCCTGAATTTTTCTCACGAGAATGGATCGTGTTGCCTGATAGTCCTCATAGCTGAACGGTGTTAAGGTCATCCCCGAAAAATGATGCTGAAACACATTCTTTTGATCAAGCAGATGGGGATTGATGATCTCATGCATCGGTCTGGAATGGCTGACCAGCATGGCGATAAACCCAAGCCGTATAGCATCGGTGAATCCCTCGTGCTCAAAAAGCTGATGAATATCAAAAATATCACGCGGATACTGTCGGTCAAGCGCCGCGCATATTTTTCCGCCAAATAACTCTGCATGCGATACCACTCTCATTGTCACAAATTTGCTGAATTCGTTCTCAACCGCTTCGGTAATATCCATCAGACGGGTTGGGAAGATATGTCCTCTGATAATGGTGTTAACCTCAATCTTTACCTGTGCCGAATGCGACTGGCAGATAAGTTTTGCCTCCTCTCCTCCGCTTTGCTGATGCAACTGCGCCGTTACTCCCAGGCCAGCGTTCCCAATCCGTTCTCTGATTCGGCTCAATCCTTCCGCAATCCCTTTCATCGCAGCAGGACGGTCATCAAGCGACAGATAGGTCAGGTCAATATCGACAGATAACCGTGGCATATTCCTGACAAACAGATTGATTGCCGTCCCACCTTTCAGCGCAAATACCTCTTCACGGGCCACATGTGGCAACACCTGCAACAGTATGTTTACCTGCTCACGATACTTTTGGAACATCATAGTTGTAACAGCTCTTTGGGAAGGTTAAGAGCGTATTTATTACTGTAGACCCCGCCTTTGACTATGCTTCTCGGACCTTTGCCAAGATCGAGTTTCGACAGTTCAAGTCGTTTCACCCACTCATGGCGGGCTTTCTCCGCCATATAGAGAAAAAGCCTTTTAACTTTTATTGACCTGCACTCCTCAAGCAGCTGCTGCAGTAAACGAGGCCGAAGTGTAGAGAGTCCCTCCATCACCTGATAACACTCCATAAGATCGATCGAGTCAGGAGCAAGGTGCAGACACTCCAGAATAGCTCGTTCCGGTGAGGATATGCGTATGGAAAACAGAGGTAACTGCATATTGAGGAGAGCCCTGTTTTCAGGGAGAAATGACGACCGCTCATGCACGATCGGTCGCTGCCAGTCATAATTTCTGAACCATGCCGGCAACTGTGTTTTCAGGGAAGAAAAAAGATAGACCGGCTCTTTGCCAAGACGTACATAATGACCGAAACCTTGTAAAGAAAGTGCAGTGAGTGCACCGGCATGAACCGGAAGCTTTGCCTGCTCCTGCATCGAATAAAGAGCACCCTGCCATGCCACCTCTTCCCCTGGCCGCTTCAGTGCTCCCGTACCGATCGACTCCAGCCATCCGCTTTTACGGTAATGTTTCTGGAGGTCATGCGATATACCCAGCCTCTCGAGCCATGACGATAAAGCAACTGTCCCCTGAATGTGATTTGCAAGAGTTGCTTTTAATTTTACTCTCTTATCGGTAGTCATACTGCCAATATCATATTTATTCTACTATAGAACAAATCAAAAGCAACGTTGAACTATAGTCCCCGGCCCCTCACCCAATCACAACAAGCGTATCCAACCCAGTCTCATCCCCAGGCGGCACCTAACGGCGCCCCCACCGCTCCGGCCATTTCCGCTCAAGTATCCAAGCTGCAGCAAACCTGCTCGTCAACGCAGCCTTCTTAATCAGCCTCACCGAGGAAGCTTTTTGGTCATACCGACCGTTAAGGCGGGATCTATCCGCATTCATATCCTTCGCCTGTTTTATCACATCATAATAAATTCGTCTTTGGTAAAAAAAAATCGTACTATGCTGACGTTTTAAATGCGTGGTGAATATGCTAAGAAAGGACGCGGGAATATATGGCCTTACAGGCCTTGAGTATTTCCGGTGTTTGTGACGAAACGATGGCGCTCGGTATTCTCTGAAGTTGCCCGGATGTTTTCGGTTGATGAGAACTCTTCTTCATTTTTTTCTTTCCTGCATTGCTGCCACTCCCGCCTCATACGAGGCTTTTTTCTCAATGATTTGGAATAGAACACACAAATGAAAGAACAGCAATTATTGCCGCAGGATTTCCGCAGCCTTCAGCTCGCAGAACCAATTATGAGAGCCCTTGAAGAAGTCGGGTACGAAAATCCCACCCCGATTCAGGCTCAGACAATTCCTCTTATTTTAGAAGGACGTGACGTCCTGGGCCAAGCACAGACCGGTACAGGAAAAACCGCAGCTTTTGCCCTGCCGATACTCTCTAACATCAATATTGAACTTGCCGAACCTCAGGCACTTATACTTGCTCCGACACGAGAACTTGCCATACAGGTTGCCGAGGCTTTTCAGCGTTATGCCGAATATCTCAAGGGTTTCCATGTCATACCTATTTACGGCGGACAGGATTACGGCATACAGCTTCGTATGCTGAAACGGGGTGTGCATGTCGTTGTCGGTACACCTGGCCGTGTGATGGATCATATGCGGCGAGGATCACTCAATCTCTCTTCATTGAAATGTCTTGTGCTTGATGAGGCCGACGAAATGCTTCGCATGGGATTTATCGACGATGTCGAATGGATCCTTGACCAGACACCAAAAGGCCGTCAGGTTGCTCTTTTCTCTGCAACAATGCCTTCGGTTATCCGACGTATTGCACAAAAGTATCTGAACAAACCGGCAGAAGTTACCATCCAGTCAAAAACAACCACTGTCGATACCATTCGCCAGCGTTACTGGATTGTCGGTGGAAGTCACAAGATTGATATCCTGACAAGAATCCTTGAAGTCGAGCCATTCGATGGCATGCTTATTTTTGTTCGTACAAAAACAATGACCCTCGAGCTTGCTGAAAAACTTCAGGCCCGTGGTTATGGTGCGGCAGCACTGAACGGAGATATGGCCCAGAATCAGCGTGAGCGCACTATTGAACAGTTAAAAAATGGAACGCTGAGCATTGTTATTGCCACCGATGTGGCAGCACGAGGACTCGATGTCGAACGCATCAGTCATGTTATCAATTACGATATTCCTTCCGATACCGAATCATACGTGCATCGTATAGGAAGAACAGGACGTGCTGGACGTACAGGCGATGCCATCTTGTTTGTATCTCCACGTGAAAAAAATATGCTTAGTTCTATTGAAAGAGCTACCCACAGTCGCATTGAATTGATGGAGCTTCCTTCAACAGAAATCATCAACAACAAGAGGGTTGCAAAGTTCAATCAGAAAATTACTGATACTATTGCCGCTGAAGATCTTGGATTTTTTACCAGTCTTATCGAGCAGTACTGTCACGAGCATGATGTTCCCACAATTGAAGCAGCTGCCGCGCTTGCCTCTATGGTTCAAGGAGAGACGCCTCTGCTTTTATCCAACAAGCCTGAAAAGCCAAGACCCCGTGAAGATAGCAGGGATAGTTTTGACCGAGATCGTGGCTCTTCTGACAGAGACCGCGGCCCGGTTAAAAGAAGAAAAAAAGACGAGACCTATGGTGAAGAAGGCAAAGAAAGGTATCGAATTGAGGTTGGCAGCAAGGATGGCGTGAAAGCTGGTAATATTCTTGGTGCTATTCTTAACGAAGTTGGTCTTGATCCCGAATCGGTCGGGCAGATTTCGATCAACGATGCGTACAGTACCGTTGAACTTCCTCAGGGAATGCCGGATAACGTCTTTCATGAACTCAGAAAGGTCAGGGTCTGCGGCCGTCAGCTAAGGCTTACCAAAATGGAAGAGCAGGATCGTCAGTCGTCATCACCTTACGGCATAAAAAAGAGCTTTAAGAAGCCTTTTAAACCCGCAGGAAAAGAGACTGCATTCTTTACTGGCAACAAAAAGAAACGCAACGGTTAAGCCTTACCATCTAAATGTAAAGCGGGGGATTTCTTCCCCGCTTTTTTTTCTCTCATCCTCCATTTTCGCATACACCATTCTTCCGGTTGAGGTCAGACTGATCAAGGACTTCGAGATATTATAC
>CAINOC010000086.1 GCA_903851385.1 uncultured Chlorobiaceae bacterium
AGCGCAACCAGGATCAGCAGAACAAGGCAGCTGAGAACAAGCGCAACCAGGATCAGCAGAACAAGGCAGCCGAGAACAAGCGCACCCAGGATCAGCAGAACAAGGCAGCTGAGAACAAGCGCAACCAGGATCAGCAGAACAAGGCAGCTGAGAACAAGCGCAACCAGGATCAGCAGAACAAGGCCGCCGAGAACAGGAGGAATCAGGATCAGCAGAACAAGGCGGCTGAGAACAAGAGGAATCAGGACCAGCAGAACAAGGCCGCCGAGAACAAGAGGAATCAGGATCAGCAGAACAAGGCGGCTGAGAACAAGAGGAATCAGGACCAGCAGAATAAGGCCGCCGAGAACAAGAGGAATCAGGATCAACAGAAAAAAGCTGCGGAAAACAGCAAGAAAAAGGCTGGCGATGAAAAGGCAGCTGTTCCTAAAAAAGGTGAGTAATTATAGGTTGTATCATTAGCCGGTATAATCAGCGGATTCCGATTCGGCATCCGCTGATTCGTCTTTATTCCAAATGTAAACCACTCTTTTTATGGATAATTTCGAAGAAAACATCATCAAGGCAGGCTTTATTCTTCCGCCACCACCAACAGTTGCAGGACTTTATTCACCAGCAATAATCACTGGAAACCTCGTCTATACCTCAGGGCAACTCCCTCTCAAGGATGGTAAACTCATAGAACCAGGTGGAAAAGGCAAGGTCAATGAGGTACGAAAAGATGAAGCTTTTCATGCTTCAAGAATCGCTCTTCTCAATGCTCTTGCGGCCATAAAGTCAGTGACAGGGTCGCTTGACAATATTGAAAAAATAGTCAAGCTCACACTCTACGTTTCCAGCGAAAACTTCTTTTCCAGCCAGCATCTTGTAGCTAACGGGGCATCTTCATTGCTGCATGAGATTTTCGGTGAAAGGGGAGTTCACGCAAGAAGTGCTGTTGGCGTTACCGAATTACCCCTGAATGCAAGCCTTGAGCTCGAACTTATTGTTCAGTATAAACCGTAAGTCTTGCACCTCTATACAGCAGAATAACGCTCATCTGACATCATATTGATTATTCAATATATCAAACACCATCAAGTATAAAATCAATCGTAAACTTTTTATACTAACGGCATAGCTTGTAGTATATCTATAAGCTATGCCGTTATTGATTATTATCTTTATTTGTAAGATATACTTATTTAATCACAACTATATGTTGAATAAAATACTAATTATTCAACATATAGTTGATTTTTTATTGTATTATAAAAAACACGTAAATATACTAAAATATACTTTTAGTGAAATTATTTAAAATATTATAATAAAATAAATAAAGTGTTTTTTAATAAATATTATTTCAATATATTATTGTTGTTATTAAATACTAAAATATAGTTTTAATTTTTAGGTATAATCTTTTATGTATTGAATTGTTGATATTGTTTTTGTTGGTAAGTTGTGTTTATTTATTAGTCTGAAATATTTGATTTTTAATTGTTTATGTGTCTGTGCGGTATCGTTGTTGTATGATTACTTGTTTGTTGTTATATCTCGTTGTTGTTTTATATGTCTTTACTTGTTTTATGTTCTTGTGCTACTGTGTTTCTGGTTATTTTTTCATCTCTTCCTGTTGAAGTAAATTTTCGATTATCCTCTCCTCCATTTTTTGTTTTTCAGATCAATATGGTGTATGGGCAACGGGGTGGTCAGCTAGAGGAGAAATGATAATTTTTGTGATTTTGCTCTCTGATCGGTAAACTGCATTTTAGGCCTCAATCGCTTTTGCTCTCATATTTTGTAATCAAACCACTCGCCATGTCCCGAATACTTACCATTGTAATGATGCTTGTTGTGCTTGTTTTTGGCGTTTTTCTCGGCACCAGGCTCAATGGCGGCAGGGATATCCAAATGGCACAGCAGAAAAAAATGCTTGAAGCCTTTTCGCTTATGAAAGAGTTCTATGTCGACAAGGTCGACAGCGACAGTCTTGCAGGTGCCGGTATACAGGGAATGGCGGAATATCTTGACCCCCACACTGTATATCTTGAGCCTGAAAAGGTCTCTTTTTCCCAGGCTGAGTTTGATGGGAATTTTGATGGTATAGGTATCGAGTTTGAGGTTGTCAGTGATACCCTTCTTGTTGTTACCCCCCTCTCTGGCGGACCGAGCGCTACAGTTGGAATTGCTCCGGGTGACCGCATTATTGCGATTGATTCGGCCTCAGCCGTTGGAATAACCCAGCAGGATGTGCTTAGAAAACTGAGAGGCAAACGAGGAACGAAAGTCCGGTTGAAGGTATTCAGGCCTCTCAACGGCAAGCTTCTGGATTTTACCGTTACCCGCGGTAAAATATCCACGTCGAGTATCGACGCTGCTTTTATGATTAATAATAAGGTCGGCTATATACGGTTGAGTCGTTTTATAGCAACAACAGCTGAAGAGTTCCGCCGTGCGCTTCATGGATTGAAACAGCAGGGTATGACAAGACTCGTTCTCGATCTCAGAGGCAATCCCGGAGGCTTTCTTGAACAGGCTGTTGCAGTTGCAGATGAATTCCTTAATAAGGGCCAGTTGATCGTTTATACCAAAAGCCGCAATGGCGGGTCGGAGGATGAGCGATATGTTGCCAGATCAGCTGATGAGGGCTATAGAAATGGTGAGGTGATTGTACTGGTTGATAAAGGAAGCGCTTCTGCATCTGAAATTCTTGCCGGAGCCCTGCAGGATAACAAGAGAGCTCTTGTCGTTGGCGAGTTGAGCTTCGGCAAAGGGCTTGTTCAGCGTCAGCTTCAGTTCGCCGACGGTTCAGCGATTCGCCTCACAGTCTCCCGCTACTATACTCCTTCAGGTCGACTGATACAGAGAGTCTATCGTAAGGGGGTGGCTGGTCGTGAACGCTACTATAAGGAGTCGATGGTGAATATTCAGCCTCAGAAACTCTTTAATGACCCCGACAGTTTACTCTATATGAAAAACAATGAAGTGTCTGTCTATAAAACATCATCGCTTCCGTCACTCGTTTTATCACTCAAAGGAAAGGATGCCAAAGCCCACAGCAAACTTGCTGCACTCAGGGATGCCGGTGGAATTATTCCTGATTTCTGGGTTACAGGAAGCGCATTCTCCGATTTTTATCAGAAGCTCTTCCAGTCGGGTTCTATTGATGATATAGCACTGAAGGTTCTTGATGATCGAAATAGCTCAGTGCAGGCTTATCGCACTTCACTTGACCGTTTTATTGCCAATTACTCTGAAGAGAGCAATTTTGAGGCTCTTGTTGTAAAGAGCTGCAAGGCTAAAAAAATTCCTTTTGACAGGGTGGGTTTTGTTCGTGACAGAAAAAACATTGTCCGTGCCGTGAAGTCGAAGATTGCACATCAGCTTTTTGGTGCTGAAGGTCAGATAAAATTTCTTGTACGTAATGCAGATCCACTTGTAAAAATAGCCGAAACAGTGCCAGCAGGTCGGCCTTGAGATGGGATCATGACTCCGGATCTTTATTCTCCTTTTTAACGTTTTAAACGAGGGTATTATGTCAATAATTGAAAAAATCAACAGTGCTACCTGTACCTTACGTCTTCAGAAGGACTGGCTGAAAATATTTACCTGCCCTGTTCCATCCTCTGATTTTCTTTCATTTGTCGGAGTAGCAACCATCGATGCTCCCCAACATGCAGTGCTGAGCCTTTTGTATGATGTTGACGCAGCTACCGAGTGGGTATGGAAAACCAGGGAAATGAAGGTGCTCAAGGAGCTTTCCGAGGATGAAGGTCGAATTGTCTACCAGCTGGTCAGTGCCCCTTGGCCTGTTTCAGATCGCGAAATCATAACCCGTTCGCAGGGATATCTTGATCCTGATACATCTGAAGTTTATATTAAACTTGAGTGTATGCCGGATTATCTCCCTTTAAACGATAAATACGTGCGTGTGCCCCAGCTTGAGGGCGCATGGAACATTATCCCCTTGTCGCAGGATCAGTGCAGGGTCGTTTTTCGTCTTCATATTGAACCCGGCGGTGAAATACCATCCTGGCTTGCCAATATTGCTGTTATTGATACACCATATCATACCTTGACCAACCTGAGGGAGATGGTAAAGCGGGAAAAATATCTTGTTCCAATTGAAGCTCCTTTTAAGAAATCAGCTAAAGATGTTATCCAGAATTACGAGAACTTTATAAGCGAGTAATCTCTTCCCGATTTTTTGTTGCAGTCTTGATAAATGCACTCAAAAAAAACAGTATGGATGTCGGGTTAATTCTTCAGGCAGACTGGAAATTTCGGATTGAGCACAAAGGGATAAAAATTTATTCCTCCAAGGTCAACGGTTCCGACATCCATGGTTTTAAGGGTGAGGCTGAGATAGAGGTATCCTTAAAAAAGCTTATCAGCCTTTTTCACGATATGCCCAGTTATAATCGCTGGGTGCATCATCTTGTGGAGATGCATGTTCTTGACAACAGTGATCCTGTCGAGTATGTGGTCCGTCAAATTATCAAAACCCCCTGGCCGCTTCAACCGAGAGAGGTAATCATGCGCACAGGACTCACCTCGGCAGGTGATAATTCCGTGGTGCTTACGATGAAGGCTGAACCTGATTATCTGCCCGGCAATCCAGAGTATCACAGGGTTCGTCACGCCACAGGAATGTGGGTATTCAGGCCGACCACCGAGGGGAGAGTTAACATCACCTTTGTCATGCACATAGATCCAGGGAAAGATGTGCCCTCAACACTGAGTAATGCAGGAATGTTCGAAGTTCCATTCTATTCTTTGAACAATCTGAAAACCCTCCTGAAGGACGCCGCCTATAACCCCCGATATCCTGAGGAGATAGAGCAGCATATCTCTATCCTTGATGATACTGCTGATACGCTTTGATCAGTTTTTCAGCTCTTACCGGAACGGCACCTACCTCCTGACAGACCGTTCCGGCAGCAAGATTGGCTATGGTTGCATTAGTTACAATGTCAACACCCGCGGCAGCGCCCAGAGCAAGCATCCCGATAACGGTATCTCCAGCGCCTGAAACGTCGGAAACCTCCAGTGAGGTTGCAGGAATATGGGTAAATGAACCATTATAGATAGTCATCCCTTTATCGCTTCTTGTAACGATAATGGTTTCAGCCTGAAGTTTTTCCTGAAGCACCCGGCATGCCTCTTCTATCTCGGGTTCATTGTTGTGCAGAACTATCCCGAGTGATGACGCCATTTCTGAAAGGTTTGGCTTAAAAACAGAGCACCCTTTGAAGGCGAAGAAATTTTTGAGTTTCGGGTCTACAAGTACAGGGATATTATGCCGTTTCGACACTGTAATGATATGCTCAATGATTTTTGCGCTCAACAGCCCCTTATTGTAATCTTCCAGTACGACAGCATCGATTGACTCGATAACTGAGTCAAAGGAGCCGATAACCGCATTTTCTATAGTTTTTTCAACATCCTTTCTGCTCTCGAAGTCAACCCTTGTAATATGGTGGTTTTGCGAAAGAATTCTTGTTTTGCAGGTTGTCGGCCTTGATGGATCGCTTATCAGTCCTTCGGTTGCAAGACCGCGCTTACGGAACAGATCCAGAAGTATTTCGCGGTTGCTGTCAGCCCCGGTAATGCCGATCAATATCGTTTTTGCTCCGATCGACTGCGTATTGAGCGCAACATTTGCAGCTCCTCCAAGCCGGTAATCCTCATGGGTGACATCCACTACAGGTACCGGGTATTCCGGGGAAATGCGGGAGACATGACCAAAAATATACTTGTCAAGCATAATGTCGCCGATAACGGCAATCCGCTTGCTTCGAAAAGAGTCCAGGATGGTGTCAATGGAGCTTGCAGTCATAACCTCTTGTTTCATGATGTTTTCTGTGCTCAGGAGATAAAAAATAGCAGGAAATAACGTTTAAACAATGAAGATATGATTGTATCGTTTTATTTTTTGCTATTTTTTGTTATAATTAAAGCTAAGCATTTTTAAGCTTTATCTGAAAAAAGCGGGAACCAATGTTCGACAGTTTAAGTGATAAGTTAGAGGGCACCTTTAAAAAGCTCGCAGGTCAGGCCACCATAAATGAGATCAATATTGGTCTCGCCATGCGGGATATCAAGAGAGCTCTCCTTGGTGCTGACGTTAACTATAAGGTAGCAAAGAAATTAATTGAAGACATAAGGGAAAAGTCTCTTGGCGAACAGGTCATCAAAAGCGTATCGCCTGCGCAGATGATCGTTAAAATCGTCTATGATGAACTGACTGAACTGATGGGAGGTGAGCAGAAACCTCTCAACCTTTCACCCAAGAAACTTCCCGCAGTAATTATGGTTGCCGGTCTCCAAGGGTCGGGAAAAACAACTTTCTGTGCAAAACTTGCTTTACGCCTCAAGAAGAACGGAAAGAATCCTCTGCTTGTTGCTGCTGACGTCTATCGTCCGGCTGCAATTGACCAGCTGAAAGCCCTTGGCCAGCAGGTGGATGTTCCTGTGTTTGCCATTGAGCAGCAGGATGCCATGAAGGCAGCCCTTCAGGGCCTTGAAGAGGCTCGCTCGACAGGGAAAGATGTTGTTATTATAGATACTGCCGGACGTCTGCAGATTGACCAGCAGATGATGGCTGAAGCAGAGGCTTTGAAGCATGCTCTCAAACCTGATGAGCTCCTCTTTGTTGTTGACTCCATGATGGGGCAGGAAGCCGTCAATACTGCCAAGGCCTTTAACGATCGCCTTGATTTTGACGGTGTTGTGCTTACCAAGCTTGATGGTGATTCAAGGGGAGGTGCTGCACTTTCCATCCGTCAGGTTGTTGAAAAGCCAATCAAGTTTATCAGTATCGGTGAGAAGGTAGACGACCTTGATCTCTTCTACCCTGACCGCATGGCCCAGAGGATTCTGGGAATGGGTGATATTGTCAGCTTTGTTGAAAAAGCCCAGGAAAATCTCGATCTTGAGAAATCTCTCGAGATGCAGAAAAAGCTGATGAAGAACGAGTTCGATCTCAACGACTTTTTCGATCAGCTCCAGCAGCTTAAAAAAATGGGCTCCATTCAGGGCCTTATTGAGATGGTGCCGGGCCTTAACAAGATGGTTCCCAAGCAGGACCTTGAGAATCTGGATTTCAAGCCTATTGAAGCCATGATTAACTCGATGACGAAACAGGAAAAAGTCAATCCTGATATCATCAATGGCAGCCGCCGTCAGCGTATTGCCAAAGGCAGCGGAACCAAAGTACAGGAGGTTAACCTTCTTCTCAAGCAGTTCTCGGAGATGAAAAAGATGATGCGATCGGTATCAAAGCTGTCGCAGTCAGGCAGAAAAATTACTTCGCAGAATCTTGCATTGGATAAGTTTTTAAAACGATAAATTACACACTCGCTGTTAAAAGTTAACATTAACTAAAATACATTAGCCTTGGTAAAGATCAGACTGAAAAGAGCAGGAAGAAAAAAATTGCCGGTATACCAGATTGTTGTTGCCGATGCGCGCTCACCACGGGACGGCAAGTTTCTTGAGGTTGTAGGCCATTACGAACCTACAGCAAAACCACATGCTGTCACTATTAAGAAAGACCGTATTGAATATTGGATGCAGACTGGCGCACAGCCAACAGC
>CAINOC010000087.1 GCA_903851385.1 uncultured Chlorobiaceae bacterium
AAACCGTGTATCTTTTGCCATGAAGCTCTCTACCTCTTAGGTTGTGTTTTATTGGGTGGTAATTTCGACGTTACCCATTTCAATATAACACTTTAGCCTATAAGTTGAGGGCTTTTTTTATCCCTGATCGCTCAGGTTAGGATCATATTATAGCCACTTTTCGTTCAGGAACTACCTAAGCCATTACTATTACTTGACAAAAAAATTTGTTACACTTATCAGGTATCATAAAAATGTTATCCCCCCATAATGCCGAAGGACACTGTTTTTCAGTATAGGTATCCCTCTTCCATTGCTGGAAATGAGATAGCGCATTTCTTTTGGTACGGCGCGCCTCTATCTTTATATGAAAATGCATGCACAACATCATTTATTCAAGAAGGTTTTGATGTAAATATTTGGACTTTTGAAGATATTGTAGTTCCTAAAGGGGCTAAGCTAAGAAGTGCTGAAAGATTTTTCTCTAAATCTGAAATATCTGGATTCAGACAAAATGGCGTACAAGGGTGTGTGGTTGGGTTTTCTAATGCTTTTAGGTATCGACTGCTTACTGAGGAAAGTGGATGGTGGTTTGATACAGATTGCTTTTGCCTTAAACATCAATCAAAATATTATGAGTTGAAGAGAAATAAAAAAATTGTTGCTGGATGGCAAGATAATGATTATGTGAACGGTGCTGTTCTATGTATCCCTGATCGGCAATTAGCCTTTAATTTACTATCACTTTATGAGGCGATAGCGTATGAGAAATCTAAAGATTTTAATTGGGGTGATATAGGTCCAAAGCTTATAACTCGATTCGTTATCGAAAATAATCTTATTGATGATATATGTTCTTCTAATATCTTTTACCCATTGCACTATTCTAATGCAATTCTGGCTTTAGATTCCGAGTATTGTAATCAAATAAGTGAATCTAGTGCAGATTCATATCTGTTTCATTATTGGAATGAAATATTTAAACAGAATTCTATAGATAAAAACTTGTTGCCGCAAAAAGGCAGTTATATATATGAAATATTATTTTCAGAAACATTTTCGCTTACAAAAAATGCCATAGAAAAAAACGATTCTTCTTGTAATAATAATTTAAAACCACCATTTCTTCGACAAATTTTAAATGCACAAAAAAAATAAAAATGTTTGGCTCATTAAACAATTTAGTGGAATTGAGGGATAAAGCAGTAGACTGCAGTATTTAAGGACTATGCAAAAGTTAACAACACATTACCAGCAACTGTTAGGTCTTCCGGCCACATGGGAGGTCGAAGATGTCAATTTATCCCTGACTGGGCAGCGTATTGAGGTTCGTCTTCGTTTTATTGGTAATGAAGTATTTTGTTCTGAGTGCGGTCTTCAGGGAACAGTCTATGACCATGCTCCGGAACAACGTTGGCGGCACCTTGATACGATGCAGTTTGAGACCATAATCATTGCCCGCATTCCCCGGTCACAATGCTCTCGGTGTGGCGTCAAGACTGTAACTGTTCCATGGGCTGATCGGCATTCACGGTTTACACTCATGTTTGAGGGCTTTGCCATTACTCTTCTGCAACATTGTTCGAATACGCAAGCCGCTGCCAAGATGTTACGATTAGGATGGCAAGCAACGAGCGATATCATGAATCGGGCTGTTCAACGAGGCATGTCTCGCCGAGCACCTGAAAAGCTCTCTCATATTGGTATTGATGAGAAGAGCTTCAAAAGCGGTCACCACTACATTACCATACTCAATGATATTGCCGGCAGTCGAGTTCTTGACGTCGTTGAGGATCGTACTACAGAGGCCACAGAGATGCTTTTAGAAACCCTGACCGAGTCACAACGGAATGTTGTTACATCGGTCTCAGTCGACATGTGGAAACCGTTTGCATCAGCAGTCAAAAAGCTACTTCCACAGGCAGACCTCGTTCATGACCGGTTTCATATCAGTAAGTATTTGAACAATGCTGTCGACATAGTACGGCGCCAAGAATCACGGCAACTCTGCAAAACGGGAGACACCAGTCTCGTCGGGTCAAAATTCACTTGGCTCCGTAATCCGGAAAATATGAACACGGTGCAAAAAGGACGGTTTGATGCATTGATGGAGTCGATGTTAGAGACCGGTGTGGCATGGTCCTTAAAGAACAGTTTTAGAGTGTTTTGGGAATGTCCAACAGAATCAAGAGCAAAGCTCTTTTTCTCGTACTGGTGTGAGGTCGTCGACAAGTCTGGGCTGAAATCGATGATAAAGGTAAAAGGACTTCTCAAGCGCCATATCAACAATATTTTGAATTACTTCAAGCACTGGGTAACAAACGCTGTATCGGAAGGGCTCAACAGTAAGATTCAGATGTTAAAGGCCTCCGCTCGAGGGTTTCATAACTTTGAAAGTTATCGGGCCAGAATACTGTTTTACTGTGGAAAGCTGGATATGAGAATAGATGCAGTGCCGTAGTATTAAAAAAGCAGCTGCCCATTAAATTCCTTAAAGAGCCAAATGTTTAAGTAATTATTTAAACACAAAATTCAGAAAAATACCGGTCTATTCTGCTAGTATATCTTGCGGCGATATTTTTGGAAATTATTGTTGGAGTTGATAAAAAAAGTTTAGATAAGCTTTTTAATATTGCTAAAAAGTATGTTTCAAATGTCTGTTGAATTGATAATCCAACAGGATTTCCTGAGAACTCCTTAGATCAGTTAGTATTCCTGTGCTCTCATGATGGGGTACTGAGATTTGATTATGATCAAATAGTTTCAATGCAACTTATTGCCTTCGGCCTTTGAGATTATCCTTCAATACACGCAACAGAGCTTTAAATAGTCTGCTTGAAGAATTATGAAATTGTAGTTCTTCCGAATATCTCAAGGCGATCTCAGCTTCTAGTTCGGCAATTTTACCTTCATTCATAGACTGAGACGCAATATTTGTTTCAAAAATATCAGGAAGCTGTGTACTAATAACACCATCTGTAACCACAACATTACCCAATTCATCCACTACAGAAAATCCCTTCGGATGGGACGGCTGGTCTTGATCAAAAGCAAAACCAACTAGACCTGCTATCTGCGAAGAAATATAACTCTGGGTTTCTTGGTAATTACTTTTGATATAAGGAAACGAAAAGTTCAGTTCTATTACCTCAGCGTCAGGCTTTTCATATACATCCGGATAATTCAACGCCAATGTCCGTAGAGTTTGCGGATCAAGTTTTCCAGCTGCAAACTTCTTAGCCAACTCAACCCAATGAATTCCATTGCCATTTTTAAGATTAACTCGCTCGCGCTCAAGCCGATTATTTCCATTAGCAAGCTTGAACCCAAATTGAATGCAACTTTGAATGGGAATATGAAGCAACCATGTGTCCTGAGAGTCAACTCTTTCAATTTGATCCTCTATCGTCGAAATATCGTGATTCCCTTGCATAACTTTAAAATCAGGTGCCTTTGCCAGAATGCTTTTATTCAGCACTACTTTGTAATAGAGAGTGGATGGCTGACTATGAACGAACCCCTTCGAAAATATATTTCCACCCTCAAAATTTGTAGGACATAAATTCAGCCAAGGTAACCTCACTACATCAGCCGTTTCATTTTTGTTAAGAAATGTTTCTAAATCCACTCGATTATTGTAAGGCAAAAACTCATCGCAATCAAGGAGGAAAAGAAAGTCAAACTTTTCTGTTAAGAAAACCTCGCGAGCGAAATAAGTTGCCACTTCTGACTGAGGATAGCCGGGAGCCTTAAGATGATAAAGTGAAAATTTCGATGTATCGCGATGCAACACCCGCGATGCACTATCGTCAGTAGACTCATGATTCAAAATAATACATCGATCGAACAAGGACTCTGCCTGATCAAGAAATGGTTCCAGCATAGGCGATTCGTTTCGCATCATCACAAAACATGCAACCCTCATCATATAAATAGGCAGTGTCAAGTTATCGAAAAACCGCAAAGTAGAATGTCGTTGAAAAACAGATTTCCACTTAAAAAAGGAAAATTGAATCACTCAAGCGGCACTTTGGGTAAAAGTCACATCCTGCCAAGTCACAAAAGCTTGATGACGTGCAGTGCGATAGTCAGTGGCGCTCTCGTGACGATATCGAATTCGAAACAGGTTACCAACATGGGCCTGAACCGACAGGAACCGTTGCGCTTGCTTTGGTGATTTGAATTTTCTCATTTGCCGTTCTCCCGACTTCATACATCAAAGTCTGTAAGTGCTTAATTTATATAGGGGAAGAAAAAAACTAGGCACTACAATGAAGTGGAATAAACGGAAATCAAAAAACACAAACAGCCAATTTATATTTAAATATTAAACGTAATATCAATGTGATATGTATTGATTTTCTACTTTGTTACTGACATTTAATGTACTTGTTCTGAATTTAAAACAGGAGAAATACTTTACCAAAGTAAATGCTTATAGCGGGGAAATTGCGCAACTTTTGCGCTAGGTGCTACGAGAGCAAAAACAAAAACCCTCCTTGATTTTATTAACTCTCCGGGCATTTAGTACTCATTCATGTATGAAGTCGGGAAAAACTTAGCTACCGAAGAAGCCCGCTACACGCGGGCTTCTGTGTTGTGCGCCCGGTAGGGCGCACTTACTTGGAGGTGAAAGTCCTCTACTCGCCCGGCAAGGGGAAGAGTTAGCTGAAGGCAAGAGTGTCGTGGGTGACTGCAAATCTGAAGGAAGCCGGATGCAAAGCGCTGGCCTGACGAACAGGAAGCGGATATGAGGCGACGTATCGGGGTAAGCAGGCAACAATCTGCAAAGCCCGAAACTTGCACGGAACGATACGGCGTAGATCCGACAGGCATAAGCGGGAAGGTGGGTGCGCAATACCCGGGGAGATCTGTATGGGTGCCACTATGTGCTACCATCATCAAGAGGTGATGCGATGCCCATGCAGAAGTCAGCAGAGGCCATAGTATTCCATCAATAGAAGAAGGGCCGAACATGAAAGATCGCAAGTAGACCATGGAGCCCTCAATGAAGTCAATGAAGGCAGATACCAGCGGAGAACGCTGGACCCGGAAGCCCTCTTATGGACGGAATCCATCAGAAGTCCTCACGGGCGCCGAGACGGAAATGGTGGACCATGCGTGGACGAAAGCGAAGCCAACGCAGTACAGGCAACTGATGGAGGTCGTCGTCGAGAAGGCCAACATGACAGCCGCCTACCAGCGGGTGATGAAGAACAAAGGTGCTGGCGGTGTCGATGGCATCGAAGTACCTGAGTTCAAAGGACACTTGCAGGAAACTTGGCAGACGCGAGTATTCCGGTGAAAGTGTACCACTGATTCCGCGGCAAAGTGTACCACCTTTTGAAGGCCAGATTTGCTGTTAGAACTTACACATTTTTATCCAATTTCTGTCTCCTCATTGATTCACCTTTTAGCTCAAGCCGGTGAGCATTTCCGACTAATCTATCCATGATTCCATCAGCAATTGTAGGTTCCCCAATTACGTCATGCCACTGGGCAACCGGCAACTGAGAAGTGATCATAACAGCCTGTTTTCCATACCGGTCTTCAAGGATTTGCAGCAGTGCAATACGTGTCGTTGCATCAAGGGGCTGCAGGCCGACATCATCAAGGATAATCAGATGGGTTCGTTCAATTTGGTTAAGCACCCGGACAAAGGTTCCATCAAGTTTTGTCTGGGCGATGCGCTCAAGAAATCGGTTCATACCAAAGTACAGGGTGCGATACCCAAGTGAACAGGCGTGCCGTCCCAGTGCACAGGCAAGGTAACTCTTGCCGCATCCCGTGGCGCCGGTAATAAGAATATTTTCACCCCGCCCGATAAAGGTGCAGTCAGCAAGGCTGAGCAGTTGATCCCTACTCAGGTTTCGGGCGGCGTTGCAGTGCACCTGTTCCAGTATGGCCGGGTAACGGATCTTGCTTTGCAGCAGGTACCGCTTGGTGCTCTGTTCTTTTCGAAAACGCTGTTCTGCATCAACCAGTTGGCCGAGCAGCGTGTCCGCTG
>CAINOC010000088.1 GCA_903851385.1 uncultured Chlorobiaceae bacterium
CAACGTTAGGATATAAATCGCCTGTTGAGTTTTTACGTTATAATCAACAACTAAAAGTTATGGCTTCTTGATGTGTCCATTTTATTGTTGCAAGTCCAGACACTTGACCGGCAGAAGGTGACTTGCATCGACTGTGTCATCACATCGCAAATCAGTACGCAGAAGCAGAAAGAGGTGCCGCATCAAAGCATCACAGTTTTCCCCCACTTTGTGACAGTCGGCGATGAGCATGTAGATCCCGAATTACCTATTGTGACTAGCATCCACTTCGCCATTGATGATCTCTCTCTGTTATTCAATGACTTCGACGCATTTGGGCTTGTTGTCAATGCCAAGCCGCTCATTGACAGCGTCCTTGCAAAACGAAGACTTCTGAGACCAGTTGTGACGGGTGAATTTCCTTTGATCGCCTATTTCTCAGGCAGGTTAAGTATTATCGAGGTTGAGACTGATATCGGCAAGCTGAGCGTAAATCACCAACCATCCCATAACATGGGTGGGGCAAATGGAATTTTCATCAAGAACCGAATGCGGGTAAACCTTGAGCCTGATTCTCCAGTTTCATTTGGAGAGGCTGTTGATCGGATGATGATTGTCACTCGATTCTTGTCCTTGATAGCCGGGTGTCGTCAAGGTCTCCATGATATACAGTTGCGTACGTCGTCAAGTGAGGATCAATTTTTGCATTCCATATCTGTGTATTGGAGTTACGCGCCTAAAGGCCAAAGAGCGAAAGTCAACGATCTCAAACCTTGCCCAACTGATGTGCCTCTGAATCCTATCCACCGGCAAGAGGAGTTTGCCTATGTTCTCAAGAACTGGATCGGCCGAGAAACAAATTGGCGTTTGTCGCGTGTTCGGTACGTGAATTGTCTAAGCAAAGGCAATTCCTATAACACTGACCGACTAATTGCAGCTGCAAATATGTTTGATCTCCTGCCAAGAGATGCTGTACCTTTACCTACAGTTCTCCCTGAGGCACTGGCCGAGGCCCAAGAAGAATGCCTCAAGATTTTAATGCAATGTCCAAAATGCCTAGATCGTGATAGTGCCATATCTGCTCTTTCCATGAACAAGTATAGTAATTTCCTTTATTTTATACTGTTATAGGTATAGGCGAAACGGTTTGACCAAGCTCTCTGGCTAACCTACGAAGGCTTCTTTTCTTGCCCTCGAGGAACTTGGCTTCATAAGCGGCCAGTCCTTCCTCGACAAACTCCGTCCCTTTGACCATGACTCGCCAAAACAATGCCGCAAGCTTGCGAGCCAGGGCAATATTGGCAATCAACCCCCCACGTCGTGCCGCCAGACGACGGTAAAAGCCGCCCAACGCCATATCTTTGCTGCGAGCCAGTGATCGGGCCATGATGCAAAAATACCTGCCTACTCTGCTGCGACTGTGTTTGACGTTGCTCTTGCGCTTGCCGCTTTGGCTTGTTCCGGGAGCCAGCCCCAACCAAGCAGTGAATTGCTTTTCTGTGGGCCATTTGCTCAGGTCAGTTCCCACCTCACTGATGATCTGCAGGACGCTGTAGTCGGTGTGTGCGGGCAGTATCGACAAATCCTTGCCCTGACACAGATCAATGAGCATACTGTGAAGGCCGGAGATTTGAGGCGCATTGGCGCTGGGGCGGTTGCCTGCCGTTGCTTTGGGTTTTTCGCCAATGCCACCACCCTGCATGTCATTAAACGTGATCTCTTGCAGGAGCAACTGTATTTGCTGGTCACATTCGGCGATCTGGCGATGATAGTGTTCCCAGCTCTGCAGGGCTTGCCTGAGCGCAAACAGGTGCTCCGGCTCCCAGGTACCGCGAAGTGCTTCGATGACCTCTTTCGCCTTTTTGTGCCGAATCGTCGAGTAGCACAACTCCAGCAGTTTTGCCGGATCACGCTCTCCGTCCAAAATGGCATGCACTATGGCAAGGCCGCTGGTTCCCATCAGTGAGCTGATGACGTTGTGCAGCTTGATATTCATGCGCTCAAGCGCCTTTTGCATGTGCTGCACATGGCTGGCAGCAGAAGCGATGTGATCTGTACGCAAGCGCTGGTAATCCTGAAGCTTGCGAATATGCGCTGGGGGCACGAACCCTGCCTTCAGCAGACCGTGCGCATGCAGGGTGGCTCCCCATTGACAGTCCTTCATGTCAGTCTTACGTCCAGGCAGGTTGCGTGTTTGCCGGCCGTTGACCATCAACACCTCAAGGCCTGCCGCTTCGAGCACACCATAGAGCGACAGCCAGTAGACCCCGGTAGCTTCCATTGCCATGGAGCGGACACCTTCTCCCAAAAGCCAATCGCGCAATTCGTGCAACTGGCTGGTAAACGTCCCAAAAACCTTTGGCAGGCCTCCAGCGATGGAAACATGCATATGCTCGCTGCCCACGTCACAGAAGGCTGCCCGAGAATCGAGAACCGGTAACTCCTTCATCACCAACCCCCTTTTGGATTTGCAAATTTCAAAAGACAACCGAATTCACCTGCAAGCCTGGCAACGCTTAGGGCATTGTAAATCTTTCCAGCGGGATGCAAATTTTGCTCACCAAAATGTGCGCAGGAACGTGGCCAGAACCATTCTCAAAACCGGGCTATTGGCACCAGAACAGAGGGCGGCAATACTGCTTGCAGTGAATTCACCGCCAGCAATTTACCGTTTTTTGTTCATGGTCCGTGTGCGGTAACCGGTAGGCTACGGAAGGCTCAAACTGGGGGTTTTGCTTTTCCTTCCTAAACTTGTCGTCGGTTATAATTGACTTTATAAATCATGACGCTGTTTCCGCCAAGTCTGCCTTTGCCTTGTGCTGTTACAATAAGCCACTGCCCATCTTCAGTAATATCCATACCGACGGGATAACTATCAGCGCTGCATTCAGCAATTACTTTCATATCAGAAGTGCGAACCACACTAACTTTACTTTCGTTATTGACCGCTGCAAAAAGGTATTTGCCACTTTTTTCTAAAGATATGGTTCTTGCCCCCTGGCCAACATAGACACTCTCCCATTGTGTATAAGGCTCGTTTTTCAATTTCCCGGAAAAATGGTCAATAAAACTTTTCAGTGCTGTTTTTTGGACAAAACCTGTTTTGTTAATGCTGATATATAAAGACGAATTATTAATTATCAAGTGGCGCATGTTCAGTTTCATACCGGTAACAGTGCTAATATATTTTCTGGCAGTAACATCTATTACAGCAATGCCATCACCACCCATTTTTCCTATTAAAATATATTTATTATCCGGGGTAAATACGGTGCCTCTAAGACAATTTCCGCAATTATGATCTCTATCGACATTTTTAGTGGTATAGTTTAGATTCAATTTATGATCAATAATGATATTCTCAATAAATCTGAATTTAGATGGATCTGGTGAATCAATATTAATTAATGTAACAGTATTATCGCCCCAATGAGTAAGCGCAATTGTTTTATTATCAGGAGAGCAGGTGATCATCTTTGGCAAAGGCGGGACAGTCAATACACGAACAATTGAGTCAGTATCAGTATCAATGATACAAACTGCTGAGGGATCAACTGCATTGTGGTCGTATGATCTTCGATAATAAGGTATCCACAAATACTTTCCATTATGAGAAAAGCAGCTTTCTACGGGTTTGCCATTAAAATAATTTAATTGACTTGTTTTAGTCTTAAACACATAATCACTATTTGAATTTTTATCAAACAAATATTGATTGCCTGAATTGAATTCATGCTTAATTACTGAAATCAGTTTGAAATCTTTTAAATTGTATACTGATGTTGTAGATCCTTCCAATGAATTGACATAGAATTTATTCTTGCTGTTAAGAATATTCACCGACTTCGGGGAATTAATTGTTGGATCGAAACAGTCTGATGTGTCTTTTGTATTATTATTGTAATGCTGGAAGC
>CAINOC010000089.1 GCA_903851385.1 uncultured Chlorobiaceae bacterium
CGATCGTGCAATTCGTTGGCAAATAAGCTTCGATACCGAAGCGCAGTCTTCGCCGAAATGTCTTTGCATCCTCAAAGCGAGGGAAAAACTACCCGTTATGTGTCCTTGTCAAACACTTTCAGAAAACAATTACCGACACCAAAAGATACAGCAAAATCCCAGTCCACTCTCGGGTTGTCTGACTCAATCTGCCCATCAGAAAGAGCCATAGGTTCCGTCAGCGAAGTCTCACTTAGATTGATTCGTTCTGTAAAATCTATTTCAACTACCGAGCTTGTCTTACTCTTTATATTAATGCTATCGTCAAATCCCTTGCGGTTTCCCTTGCAATATCATCATCTGTTGCCGTGGTCCGCGATCAATAAAAATTCACGCTGCAAGCCGATATTCCCAATTGACGAGTTTACTGATCAGAAAGAACCTATTATCCCATGTTGTTTCATACAACCGATTTATATGGCGGCAGACCGCTTTGATTCTGTCACGCTGTTCATCGAGGTGTCCCTCTAGCTTGTCCTCCCAGAAGGCCCGCTGTAGGTTCATGCACCCAAATATCGCCTTCTCCGCGAGTTGGAAGACTAGGTCCTTATCCGGTGTGGTTTTTACGCATTCAGTATCAGTAACCAACTGCGCGTATTCAGCTTCGAGCGTCCGGAGCCAAGCCTTTCTTTCAACTTCTGCAAATTCACGCAGCAACTCCTCCTGGCGGCGCAGATCAAGATCATCTTGGCAACTCTGGATCAACGTGACGAGGTACCTGTGCGCTGTTTTGTTTCGCAAACGTCCTTTCTCGCGCTCAGTGCCGAATATTGCCAGCCCCTTGCGAATGGCCTCGGGAGTATATTTGCCAGCGATCCAATCACGGATTTTCCCCTTTGGATCCAGATCTGTAATCCCGAAGCGCTCGAATGCCTCGTCCAAGATGGCCCGGTTTGTAGCCTTGGTCGGCAGGGGTTCGAATCGTTGCTTTTTCGTGTGATCCGCATGAAGGTCTTCGATGAATTTCCGGTTCTTCTCGGGATCAGGACATGTTTTCCGCAAAACGGCCTCCCTGCTCTCACCGTCAAATTCATCACGGCCAGCGTGGTTGATGCCAGAGGTGTACGCCCGTAAGGCCTCACTGGCAGCTGACTTCATAAACTGTTCAACGCTGCTACCATCTAGGTAAAGCTTTCCCACCGTTTGTTCAAATTTGCCGAACTCCCCCTCAATGCCGGCTTTGTTTTCTCCCCTATTTGGGGTAGCAGGTATCATTATGGTAGTCTCTTCAATGTGTTTCCGGAGCTCAACCTCTTCATGAATGGGCTTATTATCGTGGACCAGGGCCTTAGGTGAATGTCCTATAAATTTGCAACTAGCATCAAAGGCCTCACGGACCCCCTGAGCGCATTCTGTGTCGGTTACGACCACCGCCGTATGGCAAGTGGTTGCCTGATCTATGATCCCTTGCCAGTTAAATTCCCGGACCTCACCTGTGTGAGTGTCGACGACCGTGACCATTTTCCCGTCTGTAACCAGGATATCGCCAGGCTCGCACTTTTCTGTAGAGCCGCGATAACGTGGTTTTTTGTGGCTACGCACCCGCAATAGGCCGTAGATCTTCAAAACCCTATATATCGGACTTTTTCTCAGGCACAAGTGTTCTGCCTCGTATTTTATAAAGTCCCTGAGACTTCCCTCCCACATTGAGTAATCCTTAATAATATCAATTACATCGTCGCTTTCCCTGCCTGAAAGGGGAGAATGCTGTCGCGGTTGATGCCCCTGATAAGGCTTAACCTGATCTGCTCTAATCCAGCTTCGAACTGTTTGGCAGGGGATCTCAGCCTGTATGCAAAACCACTCGACAGAGCCCTCACAAGTGTCATGTAAATCGAGGATGAAGCGTATAAAGCCATCGCTATAGGTGGAATGACCGCTGGTGTGCTCCACCAGTGCACTGGGGTGTGCCATGCGGTAACGGAAAACCTTTTCGCGAAACTGCCAGCCAATCGGTGCTTGAGCGATTGAATCCGAACCCGATTGAACAACTGGGCGGCCCGGGCCTGGGAGTTCAATTTTCGCCATAACCGCTATTAGCTGGTCTAAGCGCTCATACATATGTGGCCTATTTATTCCTGCAACTTCGCAGATCTTGCTCTGACTCCCTTCGAGCCGTAGAGCTTTGACTGAAGCGCGATCTTGAATAAATTTATTCATAGCGATGATTGACGTATTGTCTTCTGTTACACTTTCGAGTAAAGTCATAGGAAAGGGTGGCCTTTGAGGGTTTATTGTTTTGGGAAAATTCAATATGCCTCATTAGCCATCCTTTTTATACTAAAATCAACCAATTACCCCAATATCTTCTGACCCATCAGCCATATTTCCGGTTTCCCCCCGTGGGAGACCACCCGGAAGAGATCCAGCCCGCGGGTGTCCGGGTTAGTGACCTCAGCCGCGTCGGCCCCCAGCCCCTGCTCGATCTTTTTCATGGTCTGCTCTACTATCCCGTAGTACCGATCCGCCGGCACCAACAGCCCACCCAGGCCATGGTGAGTGCGCCGGTGGTTATAGTGGTCCACCCAGCGCCCGATGCACCGGGCGGCGTCCGTCAGGTCCGCGAACTCTATCTGCTCCACACACTCCTTCTGGAAGCTTGCATTGAGGGCCTCTACCTTGCCATTTACAGCTGCCGACTGGCTAAGAAAATAGTTAATCTCGTACTCCTCCAAGAGGGCTTCAAAGCGGGACAACCCCTTCCAGGAGTGAAAAGCTGATCCCCTGTCGTTCATCACCCCTTCGGGGCGGCCATAACGCTGGACCACGAACTCGAAGGTCTCAATCACGGCGTCGGCGTTCTCAGTCACCACCATTGCCCACCCTGCGATGTACCTGGAGAAGTCATCTTCGATGAAGAGCACGCACTGCTTCTGTTTGTGGATATGGAAGTGGTAGAAGTCCAGATGGTACAATTCACGGGGTCGAGCTGCCTCGTAGCGCCCCACATGCTCTTTGCGCTTGAGCGTTGGGGGAAGGTACCCATTCTGCTCCATCACGTGCCGCACCGTTCCTACTGAGACCCTGAAGCCCCCACGCTTGAGCATGTTGCGTATCTGACTCGGTCCGTACCCTGGGTGCTGACGCCACATGGCAAGTACCTGCCTGTCCCGTACCTCCTTGGCGTCTTCCTCCTCCGGCGGTGCTGTCGACCCCGTCGATCCTGCCGGGAGATCTCCAGTGTCAGTTCCCCGGCGCTTCCCGGCGCGACGCCACTCATAAATGCTAGTCTCAGTTACACCGTACTTTGTGGCTGCCGCCTCCACGGTGTTCTCTTCTGCGAACTTTAGAATCTCCTTCTTCACGGCATAGGAGTATCTTGTCCCTCGGGTCGGGCAAGCCTTCTTCTTCGTCCCACCATCACCTTCCACCCTGCTTCCAGCTGCTTGCACCATCGCCAGTCTCCTCCCTATTGGTTACGAGTAAGGAGAGCAACTGAGACCTACTGTGAGCAGTTATTGTCGGTGTTTGCCATCAGCTTTCTCTGAGACTATTTTAGTCTAAGACACCTAGCATAAACCCTCATCGTCAGCAAGACAAGAAGCGGATGAGTGGATGCGTGACCACGGCTTGTTGACACATCATGTAGTCTTCTGGAGTATTCCTTCTTCACGCTGGTTTGCTGCTTATGTGTTTGTGAACAGGC
>CAINOC010000090.1 GCA_903851385.1 uncultured Chlorobiaceae bacterium
CGTAAAAGCTTTTACGATTACCTGGCCACCCATATCCGCATTCCGGGAATCGTTTCAGTAGAGCGAGACACAGCCTTCGACGCTCTTCCAAAATACTATAGCGGTGGTATTCGTCTTACCTATAGCGCACAATTCCCGTCCGACGGAAGTGCCAAAGAGGGTATTCTTCTTGAAGTAGGGTTTGATGACGTTATTCCCAATCAACCGCTGAATATCAGTTCATGGGCACTCGATTTTGCCTTTAAGAAGCGTGTTGATGTCATTGATAACAGGGCGCTGCACATTTCCTGTTACGATCCGGGCTATACGTTGGTTGAGAAGTTGCAGGCCATAGTAACGAAATACAGAGCCCATCAAGCTCCCGCAAACGCTTTCCCTCCCAATTTCATGCGCCACTACTATGATGTCTACTGCCTGTTGCAGAATGATCAGGTGCAGGCATTTATCGGAACCACCCCGTATAACGAACATAAAAAGCGGCGATTCCCTGCAGTTGATCTTCAGACTCCCCTCAGTGAAAACGAAGCTCTCATAATGAGTGATGCCAGCACTCGCTCCATCTACCAAAAAGAATATGAGCGTCGTGCATCACTCTACTATCAGGGGCAGCCGCCTTTCGATTTTGTGCTTGGAGTTATTCAACAAAACCTGCCTCGACTATAAGATTTACAAGCCCCTCACCCAATCACCACCAGCGTATCCAACCCGGTCTCATCCCCTGGCGGCACCTCACTGCGACCCCCTCCGCTCAAGCATCCAAGCAGCAGCAACCCAGCTCGTCAGCGCAGCTTTTTTAATTCAGGATGAGATTGCGGATTCCAATGCATCCGACAGTGCAGCGTATTTCACCGGATTCTGTGTTTTCAGTTTAACGATATTTGCAAGTTTCCATTGAACAGTTGGCATAAGGTGAAGCGTCTTTAACGGGAGAAGGTCCCAGTCCGGTTCCTCGGTTTTAAAGCTTAGCAGGAAAGATCTGTCGAGCATTTAGGGGGACACTATATAACGTTTTTCAATAGCAGCAATAGAGGGTCGAAGCGATGCAATGAACGCCGCGAGCAGTACATTGAGGTTGTTGATGTTTTCTGCTCTCAACAAACAATCCGCTCCATAGAAACTGATGGAGACCATGCAAAACGGCGGAATCACTGAATCACTAACCCATAAAGCGCTTCTGAAGCATTAGAGAGTAGGACAAGAGAAAACCTCTGAATATGTTATCATTCTTGCCAAAACAAAATGCAAGTTCAGGGAAGCGATAGTGCTGGTGCACAAGGTGCTTGATAGCTTAAAGCTGAGGCTTCACCTTTTACACCGATTTATCGGTGGAACCGAATAAGGATTTGATTTTCTCATCCTCTTCGCACTCAGCACTCCGACAAAGCACTGATAATTGTCGTTGAGTCGTGATCTCACACTATTTCACCTATATTGAACCCCCACCCATGCTTCAAATGCTACGTGAATCTCTATGGGTCATATTCCCCGCCTCTTGAGGCGTAACGTATAATAGAGTTGTCTTCAAAATACCCCGCTGCTTGCGGCGGGGTTCTTTATTTGAGTTTTACCCAATTATATCATTACAGGAGCCACAGTGCAGAATCTTAATGACATTATCCAAGAAGCAATTAATAATGCAACAAGAGAGCGAGGCCATTTAAATGTGCTTATTGCCGGAAGAACAGGGGTTGGCAAGAGCACGTTAATAAATGCAGTGTTTCAAGATAATATTGCGGAAACAGGCCAAGGTAGCCCTGTAACGAGAAATACTAGAGAAATAACTAAAGAAGGTGTTCCTCTCACCATATTTGATACGCGAGGGCTTGAAATGTTTGAGTTCAAGGAGACCTCGTCGGAACTGGAAAAATTAATTAAAGATCGGTGTTCAGATAGGGATCCGAATAGACATATTCATGTTGCATGGTTGTGTGTACATGAAGATGGACGGCGCGTAGAAGAGGCTGAAGTGGAATTGCATGAAATGCTATCAAAGCATATGCCACTTGTAACCGTCATAACCAAGTCCAGAAGTGACCAGGGATTTCAGAATGAAGTTATCAAGTTGCTGCCTGAATCACGAAATGTTGTAAGAGTTCGAGCAATATCTGAAGAACAGGATGACGGCCACACGCTTGATCCAATGAATCTTGATAAGCTTATCGATGTAACATCTGAGGTAATACCAGATGGAAAGCGCATGGCCTTGGCGGCTTCTCAGAAGGCAAACATAAATTATAAAAAGGGACAAGCTCATAAAGTTGTAGCTACCGCTGTAGCACTTGCTGCTGCGACTGGCGCTGCCCCAATACCATTCTCTGATGCGGCAATTCTCGTTCCAATTCAAATTGGTATGATTGCAAAAATAACAGCTGTTTTCGGGCTGGATATCACCATAGTTGCTTTAACCCCAATCGTAACATCAACTATCGGTGTCAGTGGGTCGACTTTGGTCGGGAAGACAATTGTCGCGAATCTTATGAAACTCTTTCCTGGTATTGGATCAGTAGCTGGTGCAACTATATCAGCTGCTACAGCGAGCGCAATAACTTTTGCGCTCGGAGAGGCATATATCGCCGCTTTAGCAGAGCTATTTACAGAAAATCCTGAAGCTACACCAAGCGTGACAAGCATTGCTGAAAAGCTTAAAGCTAAGATGAAACAAGCAGGAACTTAATCGCCTCAAAAACGGCTGGCCAGTGACCGATTTTAAGCTACTCTGGTTATGGATTCGCCAATTGCCCGCCAAGTTGGTGCCAGAAGGGCAGAACAAAAACGCCATTAACCTGATTGGGCAGCACGGATTCTATTAACGGTCATTGCCCACGAACCTGAAGCAGTCAGCAGGGCTTTAGCACGCTAGCGACAAACAACAGCAAGAGCTCCAGTCATGGTTCAACTATGCCCGCCCGAATCGCTGCATTCTCATCCCCAGCTCATTTCTCTCCCACACCGATCTAGCAAAGATGCAGCACTTTGCTACCACCCCATCCCAGTCTCGAACTCCAGAGCAAAACCAAACAAGTGGTTATTTAGTAGATGCAAGGGATCACTAACACTGCTGTCCTTGTCGTCCCTTTCGTCACTTAAATCATACCGTAATGCAACGGGTTTTCAGAATGTTGGATGTTTTTCGAAGCATTGAAAAAAAGTTATTATGCGGTAATATTAACGCTCATAAGGGTAATCAATGACACTCGATCTTACCAGCCTCCGAAGTGCAATTGCATCACTGGAGAAGTCAATTCGCTCATACAGGGTGCTTTCTGAAAACAGCACTCTTACAAGGGACGATATCGATACCGTCAAAGCTGGAGTCATTCAGAATTTTGAAGTCGCCTACGAACAGTGCTGGAAGTTTATGAAGCGTTGGATTGAGCAGAATGTCAGTTCAGATATTGTGGACGGCGTGACCAGAAGAGAGCTTTTTAGGGTCAGTGCTGAAAACCGTCTTATCGACGATGTAGCACAATGGATGGAGTTTCACCAGTCAAGAAATCTGACCGCTCATACCTATGATGCTGAAAATGCAGGGCAGGCATTTTCCTCAGCCTTGAGTTTTATTGATGCCGCCAGCTCTTTTCTCAAGCGACTGGATGTCCGTCATGATTGATGTCAGCCCTAACCATCTCGACATCGTTCTTTGTATTCTTGCAAAGTATGTCCCGGAATGCGAAACTAGAGTTTTCGGATCCCGCTTCACCGGTACGGCTAAGCTCTATTCCGATCTTGACATTGCACTTGTGGGTCATGAAAAGCTGGACTGGCGTCTTATGGCTGATATTAAAGAGGAATTCCAGGAGTCTGAGCTTCCTTTTCGTGTGGATATTCTTGACTGGAATGCTATCTCAGCCGAGTTTCGAAAGGTTATCGAAGAGAGTGGCTATAAGGTTCTGCACCGCTAAAACTTTTTTTTCTGCAGCCTCGGAATGCTATTCCAGATTTTCCCTGCTGAACAGGCTGGTGTCGACAAGCCCGTCAACAATTTTAGCAGTCTCAG